>NZ_JAHREU010000004.1:173597-251415 GCF_020883145.1 Microcoleus sp. CAWBG27 | reverse complement strand
ACTGCATTGGACACAAATGTGATTTTGTTTTCCTTTCTTCTTGCCGTTTTTACGGATATGGGTTGATTTACATTCAGGGCATTGCATAAATTATTCCTCCTATTCATACTCTAACTCAGCAACGCCCCGATATTTACATAACCGGGATGCTCCCCCCTAAGTTTACCTCTGCTTGACCATTATTCGGATTTACCAAGCGAAAAGCGTTCATGGGAATATCGGGCCAAGTCTCTGGACGACCTTTCATTGAAGTAACGTCGCCCTTCAGAGGCATATTTTGACTACTTTTACGATCTTTGGGATCGTCAGAAAACACCACTTTATTAATTTGACTGAAGGGACGCGATATCTTTTCCTTTCCTCGCTGGATGGATAATTCCTGGGACTTATCATCAATCTTCACAACTTGACCGCTTAGTTCTTCTTTGCTCTTATTCATTAAAATTTTTGCATCTGTCGGCAACTCTATGGATATGGGCTTGCTAGTATTAGCCTGTGCTTGTACCAATTGCAAATTGTGTTTCTGGATACCTTGACTAGCCGCATTAACTTGTGCTGCCATACCCGCCGTTACTATAATAAGTGCTACAACTAGAAATGAAAGTATTTTCCGCTTCATATTTCCTCTAAACCCCTTGAAGGATAAACCCCAAACCCGTTAGTATTATATAATGGTAGTTCACATTTTTCAAGGTGATTCCGTGGCTAATTCTCCTCAACCTACTCCCGAATCCAACATTTTAAGCAAATTTGCTAGTGTTGTTGGGTTATTTAGTATCGCTTTGTTTTTTACGGGCTGGATTTATCGCTGGTCTTATTTTTCCTACTTCCAGATCAATCTAATGACCCTCGATTTACCAGTACAATCATTTTTTATCGTGCCACTTCAGGTATTTTTTGCTGATGGATCGACCATTGTTAAAAGTGCGATCGCTCTTCTGTTAACAATCCTAGCAATTTATATGATTTTGTGGCTAGTTAACAGTATCCAGAAGACAGTTGCCACTAAAATTAATCGAACAATTACATGGTGGCTGTCCTATCTTTACGGCAGAAGATTCAAGTCGATTTACCGGATTTTAAAGTCTTGGGAACAATTTAATCTGAATCGATTAAACTCAATAAAATTATTGCGATCGCTCGTTGACGAAATTATTATTGTCAGTTTGGTATTGGTGGTTTTGTTTGGGTTTGCTCGCGACAAAGGTATTGCCGATGCCGGACGCGATGCGGGCGAAGCTTCGACTTTACCTGTAGTTACTTTAGTCGCCAAGCAAGAGAATATTGCTTTAGGCAGGAAACTCAATAATATCTTTGATGACAAACTCACTCTAGAAAAGTATAGATTTATTGGCGATAAAAGTTCATTTGATGATTTGTTAAGGAAGGAAGATACTGATAGAAATAATCCCGAAAAACCTAGAGTTTGGCGGTTGCTTTTGGAGAGAGGAAACTGGATTTATCTGTTTCCTGCTTTAACAACAGCAAAGCAAAAAGACCCTCAAGTTCGTCCGCTAGTGATGGCGATTCAACAAAGTCAATCCGGCGATCAATTGTTAATTTTAAGTCCTGGATATTCTAAACCTTCTAAATAAAGTCGGGGGGGTGATGGGATGCCAAAATTGTCTCGATGCTAATCGTTAGACAGTTAAATCAACTTTTAGGTTGCGTCACACATTGATTGTTTCGATTTCAACAGGTTTTTCTGGGGAACCTTACACATTTACTAAGCAACTCCATAGCCAGTATATGGACGCTTGTAAGGTGGATGCAACCCTAAAATAATATCCTCTTTGGGTACTCCCATCTCAACTAATTCTTGTCCTAAATCAGCTTCTGTCATATTGCGTTGAATCCAGATTTTACCATCCTTGATATCTAAGTGAATGAAACAGTTATAAATCCGCTTGTATCCCTCCCAGCCAACGTCTAAAATTTGGTAATGATCTTGTTCTGTGTCGAACACCAACTGACATTCAACATTCAAATCTGAATTTGGATCGACTGTGGCATGAGTGGTTAGCAACTGGCGGATAAATTGGCGGTACTGCTCTATTCTTTCCATTCAATGATTACCTCCTGCACTGGTTCGTAGACGATTAACTTCACTCCTCCCCATGAATCAGGGGAGGGAGAAAGAAATTTACAATTGATTAAGCCCGATCGCACTCCCACACAACCTCAAACACACCCCCCGGAATAAACCGACACAACGCCCGCCGCCGATCGTCCGCATCTTGGCGGTTCACAAAACGGGCGATCGTATAATGCTCAGCATTCGGTAAAATTCGGACGATCGCCCAAGAAATGCGATCTGACTCTTCCGATGTTTTCGATCGCGCATTTGAGTTGAGTTGGTAGGCGCGATCGGCAATTGTCGGAGAATTGGCTTTTCTGAGAGTGTTGAGATAACGGGCGATGGCACTTCCGTTCAGATTCGCCCCGACACGCAGAATCAGAAACACCGCAAAGCTTTCGAGCTCTGGCTGAGTCATGCGCGCGCGATTGGCATCAAAATCGTCATCCGAGTAGCAGCGGATGCGTGACAGCAGTTGCGTCACGCCAAAATCATTCAAAGCTTGTTGATAGCCGCGACTATATTCGCTCTCGTCGCTTCCAGGTCTTACCATAGAGATTGTCTCCTTGCTTATTTGGGAGCCATAAGCCAGCGCGGGCCGTAGGAAGTTCAGCGCTGGCTTTTGACTCTCTAAGAGTATACCACTTAAACACCGTATATATGTGTAGTAAATGACGCAGACTCGACAAAAGAGCACAGATACAGCACAATGACGATCGCCCTAGACATGAAAATACTGAGCCTCTGATGACCAAACGCTTAACCACTTATTTGGCTGATGGAATCCATGACATCCTTGAAGAGTGGGCAGATCGAGAACGCCGTTCAGTCAGCAGCTTGTCAGCATTCATTTTGGAACAAGCAGCCAGAGAATATCAAAAGGAAATGAAACAACAGCCCGCGCCATCCGATGAGAAGCAGGAGAAGAGTTGAGTGCGGTTCGTGCGATCGCCCGAATTCAGCAGACTGATGGCTGAAATCCTTGCTGCCAAACGATTGTGCAACAAGTCTATTCTGCTGCGACTTCAAAATTTATGCGATCGTAAATATCCGTCAAGCTAATTTGGAACTCAACCGAGTCCATTGCTAATACAGAATCTTCTGACTCATACTCAGTAAAGAGCCATTTATCATTAGCCGTCTTAGTCAATTGTTCGACATGATATTTGTATTGGTCAATTAAAATATATTCCCGAAGTTCAGGAATCGATCGATAATAAAGAAACTTCTCCCCTCTGTCATAATCTTTAGTAGATTTCGACAAAACCTCAACAATTAGCAACGGATTTGTCACAGTCGTGGTGTTGTTTCCATGGTAAACCGGTTCACCCTGAATCACCATCACATCTGGATAAGTGTACAGACGATAACGCGGTATCCACAACCGCATATCATTGATAAAAATCTCGTAATTTTGCCCGCTTACAGTCAAGGGAAATCTTTTGTATAAATTCCCAGCAATTTTATTGTGATTAGCTGTTCCACCAGTCATCGGTAATATCTCTCCATCTAGATATTCGCTTTTGTATTCCGCAGCTTCGTCTAAAGCTAAATATTCTTCGGGAGTATAGTAGCGTTTTTCTGTTTCTGCCAACATACTATATTTCTCCTATCCAATTTTATATCTATCATTGTATCATATTTTTGATAGTGCAATTATCTCTCGCACACAAGCATCTGTAGGGAAACGGCACCGCTGTATCCTAATCCGCAGCTAGATTTTTATGTATAATTATCACGGCTGACAGATGGGGGTCAGAAACCCGGTTTCTATGAGATTTTGCGGACAGGAACGAAAAATATACGAGGAAACCGGGTTTCTAATCTCAGCGCGCGTCCAGGACTAATTTAAAAATATTATGAAATTTATCGGCATCGATTTAGGTTGGAGTTCAGGCGCCAGCGGTTTGTGCTGCTTAAATTGGGAAAATAACCAATTACAATTCATCGAGTGCGATCGCCAACAATCCCTCAACGACATCCTCACCTGGATCGATCGGCAAATCGGGTCAACCGAACCAGCCATCATCGCCGTAGACGCCCCCACAATCATCACCAATCCAACGGGAATGCGCGAGGCTGACAAACTCACCCACAAACATTTCGGGCGCTACCACGCAGGCTGCTATCCCGCCAACCTTTCGAGGCCCTTCGCCCAAAAAACCGTCGAATTCGGCCTTTGTTTGGAAGCCCGAGGATTTGTCCACTCACCAACTATTGAAGCTAAGAAATTAGGAAGATATCAAATAGAAGTCTTTCCCCATCCAGCCACAATCAACTTATTTAAATTAGATAGAATCATCAAATACAAAAAAGGAAAACTGGCAGAGCGTCAATTAGAATTGATGAAACTCTGCCAGTATATTATCGATATTTTACCCAGCCTCGAACCTTCTCTAAATCTGTCTTGTAGCACAGGAATCTTGCCTGTGAGCGGTGGTTCCAAGCTCCCCGAAATCCCCACCAGTGTTGCAACTCTCAAAGCCTTAGAAGACCAGCTAGATGCCTTGCTGTGCGCTTATATCGGCGCTCACTGGTGGTACTGGGGAATCGATCGCAATTTGGTTTTGGGCGATCGCACCACAGGCTACATAGTCATTCCGCAACTTTGATAAAAATGGAGAAAGGGAGAGGGGGAGAGGGAGCATCTGTGTTTTGCATTTACAGTGCTGTCCCCGCTCGCGTGATTTACACACACGCGAGCGGGGACGCTCGCACTACAATAGACCTCTTGCAAAAATCGGAAGACACCCTAAAATCATCTGCGTTTATCTGTGTTTATCTGTCTGACATCTGCGGTTTATGTATCAATCGAAGACTTATGCAAGAGGTCTAATAAAAAATGATTTTTGCAAAACACAGATGCTCCCGGGGGAGAGGGGAAGAATTAGAAAAATCTTCCTTTATTCTCCTGCCAACAGTCAACAGTCAACACTCAACTAAGAGGGCGGGCACGGGGGCGCCGCCCGAACTGTCAACTGTCAACTGTCAACTGTCAACTGTTTAATGTGCCCAGAGAATCACACCAACTTCATAGGGACTGCTGAGATTGTCGTGCTTCGGCAAAACCCGCAGCGACAAACCTTGCAAACCGCTAGAAGTATAAGTAATGTCAGCCGTATAAAGACTGGCATTATTAGGATCTTCACCCAAATACTCCATTACCATCGGCACGCCGCCGACAATATCTCCGTTAGCATCAACCGAACCTTGATACAGTTCAACTTGCACATCCGCAGGTGTCAATCCCATCAGATTGATGCGAGATTTAACAGCGATCGACTGATTGACCTTAACTTCCTTATCCTGGGAAATATCAACAGCCTCAATCTTAATGTTCTGCCACTTCCCGAGGACGTGTTTCTTCCATTGAGACAACTCCTTCGCCGGAGCGCATCCGTCGGAAGTCATGGTGTGATAGCGATCGCTCACGGGGAAATAAGCCCGCCGCGCGTAATCCTTCACCATCCGAGCAGTATTGAAGAAAGGACAGTTCAAAGCAATAGAATCCTTCATTTTCGCCGTCCAACCGCGGGGAATACCATCAGAATCCCGGTTGTAAAACAGCGGTACAACTTCCTTTTCCATCAAGTCGTACAAAGCATTCGCCTCGACTTCATCCTGATACTTAGTATCTTCGTAAAACTCGCCATGTCCGATCGGCCAACCAGTGCGAACATAATCCGCCTCATCCCACCAACCGTCAAGAATGCTGAGGTTTGGCAAACCATTCATCGAAGCTTTCATCCCGGAAGTACCAGAAGCCTCACGGGGACGGCGCGGCGTATTCAGCCACACATCGCAACCGGACACCATCATCCGAGCGACGTTAATGTCGTAATTCGGCAGAAACACCATCGAATTGATGGTTTCGTGCTCGCGGATAAAGTGAACGATATCCCGAATCAATTCCTTACCCGGAATATCCATCGGGTGAGCTTTCCCAGCAATCACAAACTGCACGGGGCGGTTTTTGTCCCGCATGATCCGCATAATTCGATCGACATCGCGCAAAAACAGCGTCGCCCGCTTGTAAGTAGCAAAACGGCGTGCAAACCCGATCGTCAGCACCTTCGGATCGAGAGCCTCGCGCGCGTGCTCAATTTCCGTTTGAGCCGCCCCGCGCTCGCGCAGAGTCTTTTGCAACCATTCCCGTGCAAATACTACCAACTCCGATCGACAGCGTTCGTGATTCCGCCACAATTCCTCATCAGGAATCGATGACATCCGATCCCACAGTCGATCGTCCTTGCGAGTCATTTCCCAATCCGGGCCAAGATAGCGATCGTACAACTCCTGAGTAGACTTCGCCACACAACTGCGAGCGTGAACCCCGTTCGTAATCGAAGTAATCGGCACCTCTTCCTCAGGCAAACCCGGCCATAACCCTTGGAACATCGGGCGCGACACGACACCGTGCAAAGCCGCCACCCCGTTGACAAAACTCGACATTTTAATTGCCAAAATTGCCATATTCAGAGGCCCAGACAAATCTTTAGTATCCTCCCGGCCCAACCCCAGGAACTCATCTTGCGACAAGCCAAACATCTTGGGATACTGACCCAGATAGTGCATCACCATATCCGGCTCGAACAAGTCAAACCCAGCAGGCACAGGCGTGTGAGTCGTAAACATACTGCTGGAAATCACCACCTGTTCCGCTTCTATGAAACTCAGGTGATGTTCCTCCATCAGCATCCGTATGCGTTCCAAAGCCATGAAAGCCGCGTGGCCTTCATTCATGTGATAAGCCGTAACTGTCAAGCCCAAAGCCTTGAGCATTTTCACCCCGCCGATGCCCAACATGATTTCTTGGTGCATCCGCAGAGTTTTGTCACCGCCGTACAGTTGGTCGGTAATATCTTGGTCGTAGCGGCTGTTAGGTTCAATATTTGTATCCATTAGGTACAGGGGCACCGTGCCCACCTGTACCCGCCAAATCCGGGCGTATACCTTGCGCCCCGGATAGTCCACCTCAATCCGCAATTCCGAACCGTCGGGATTGCGTTCTAGGTGCAGCGGCATATTGTAGAAATCGTTCAGCGGATAGCGTTCTTGCTGCCAGCCGTCGGCGTTGAGATACTGCGAGAAATAGCCTTCTTGGTAGAGGAGTCCGACACCAGCTAAGGGCAAGCCCAAGTCGCTAGCAGATTTGAGGTGGTCGCCCGCGAGCACGCCCAAACCGCCGGAATAGATGGGTAGGGCTTTAACTAAGCCGAATTCCATCGAAAAGTAAGCGTAGCATTCCTGGCGATCGGTGCCGCGCTGTTTGCGGTACCAGGCCCGATTTTTGAGATAATCGTCTAGCTGCTGGGCTGCTCGGTTCATTTGAGCAATGAAGCCTTCATCTTCTGCCATTTCTTGCAGTCGCTCTTGAGAAATGGTTCCGAGCATCAGCACCGGGTTTTGATTGCTGGAATCCCAGAGATCTCGATCGAGCCGGCGGAAAAGGTCTTTGGTATCAACGTTCCAGTCCCAGTGCAAGTTGTAGGCAAGTTTGCGTAGGGGTTCGAGAATTGCCGGCAGAGACGGGGAAACGTTAAATGTGCGAATTGGCTGCATAGACAAAGCATTTATGTTGGGGTAGCGATATTTTCGTCTGTCTTTTGGCACAAATCCGTTATTCTGCACACTATTTTAAGTTTTAAGTCGATCGGGCGATCGATCGCCCACCTCCAACGACACAGCAGTAGGGTTTCCCTACAAGTGGTGAGAGCAAATCCCGATCGCCCTTTACTCTCAATTCAAGGTATGTAGTTGCGCTTGGGCGCTATTATTTATATTTACGTAAAGAGCGCTGAAGCGCAACTACGTACCTAAACCAGCGCCAGCACCTGATAACCAGTTAATTTTATGTGGCGCGGGCGATCGAATTCCCAACTTCCCAACTGTCAACTAGGAGGGCGAGCACGGGGGCATCGCCCCTACAACTGTCAACTGACAAATGTCATGCAATTCTCACTTTCCTCAACAGACAATTTACCAACAGTTTGCTCGCATCCCCAGCCGAGAGCGCCTTGCTAAAATAGTGACCCTGAATTTCGTGACAGTGGAGCGATCGCAAACAATCCAACTGTTCTTTAGTTTCTACTCCCTCAGCTACCACGCTCAAATTCAAATCTCGCCCCAGAGTTGCTACAGCATTTGCGATCGCCCGTTCGCACGGATCAGTCGTCAGTTCGCTGACAAAAGATTTGTCTATTTTCAAGATATTCAACGGAAACTTTTTGAGATAATTTAGAGAACAATAACCAGTACCGAAATCGTCCAGCGCAATCTGCACTCCCATAGCCTGCAACTCCCTCAGAACTTTTGTGGTATAATCCACATCTTGCATAGCTGTAGTCTCCGTGATTTCTAACTCTAAATACTTCGGTGCTAAACCAGTTCTTTCCAAACAATTCGCCACCATTTGCACTAAATTAAATTGCTGAAACTGCCGCGCCGAAAAGTTGACCGCTACCCGCAAATCTGGTTGCAAAGCATCCTGCCAAGCTTTATTTTGAGTGCAGGCAGTTTGCAGCACCCATTCGCCAATAGGGACAATTAATCCGTTCTCTTCGGCTATCGGAATAAATGTTGCCGGAGAAACTAAACCTAATTCTGGATGTTTCCAGCGCAGCAGGGCCTCCATCCCCTGGATTTTCCAAGTAGTGATGTTGACTTTTGGCTGGTAAAAAACCTCAAATTCTCCCTGTTCTAAAGCCTCGTGCAACCTGTTTTCTATATTTAGCAACTGGCTGCCTTCGGGATTAAGTGTTGCAGTGTATAATTGATAATTATTTCTTCCCCTTTCCTTAGCGCGGTACAAAGCAGCATCGGCATTTTTGACTAAAGTTTCGGCATCTTCGCCGTCGTTGGGATAAAGGGCAATGCCGATGCTGCTACTGATGTGAAACGCCTGTTGTTCTAGTTTAAATGCTGGTTTTAAATTGTCGAGTATTCTTTGAGCTGTTTTAATCGCATCTTCTAAGCAATTGATTTCGGGAAGCAGTACAGTAAATTCATCGCCTCCCCAGCGGGCTACCGTATCCGTCGATCGCAAAGTGTCGCTGATGCGTCCGGCAAAACCTTCTAACAGGCGATCGCCCGCAGCGTGACCTAGTGTATCATTAATCTTTTTGAACCTGTCCAAGTCTAAAAACATCACAGCGAGCATTTTTTCATTTTTTTTAGCTTGTTTTAATGAAGCCAACAGGCGATCGTTAAACAGTATCCGGTTCGGTAAACCTGTGAGTTGGTCATAAACAGCTTGATAGCGAATAATTTCTTCAGCTTGCCTGCGCTGAGTGATATCCATCATAGTGCCAATCGCCCGCACTGCTTGGCCGCTAGCATTGCGGATAATGTAACCGCGATCGAGCACAAAAACATATCCCCCATCTGCGCGGCGAAAGCTGTATTCCTCCGACCAACATTGAGCGTCTGAGTTCATTGTTTCGTTGAAGCTAGACTTCACTCTTTCCCGTTCTTCGGGATGAACATTCAGCCACCACAATTCTAATTCTATCGTCTGAGTTTCGTTGAGTTTGTATCCAAAAACTTTTTCAAACTCTTCGCTCAACCAATACTCATTTCTTGACACATTAAAATCCCAAACCGCATCATTTGTTGCCCGTGTCAGCAGGTGAAAGCGTTCTTCACTTTTGCGGAGTTTTTCTTCAGATTGCCAGCGTTCCGTTACATCCCGAAAGCTGAACACTCGACCAGTAATTTTGCCTCCAGTATGCTGCGGTAGCGAGTAGCGTTCGACAATTCTGCCATCTTGAAACTCGATGACATCGAAACTTTCTGCTGCGGGGATATCAGACAATTCTTTAGCACGGCTGAGAAAGATTTCCGGGTATTTTAACTGGTTAATTCCATACCCCAAAATTTGGTTGCTATCTCTCGAATCTAGCAGAAAATCTGGCAACTGCCACATTTGAGCAAACTTGCGGTTAAAGCTGACAACTTTTCCGCTACCGTCCACCGCCAGAATTCCGTCAGCAGTAGATTCAATGGTTGCTTGAAGCAAAGAAAGAGATGTTTCTAGTTCTAACTCTGCTAATTTGCGATCGCTAATGTCAAAAGCTGTGACTAATATTGACGCTTTTCTCTCATATTTGATAATATCAACAGTGGCTTCTATCCAGCGAGTTTCTCCAGTTTTCGTGATAATTCTCACTTCATATTTTGAGCCTGCACTGTCTCGCGGATGGCGGGATTTACCCCATTGTTTAACTGTCGATCGAAAATCTGGATGAATAAAATCGTATAAATCCAATCCTAGCAATTCTTCGCGAGTATATCCAGTTAAAGCTTCTGTCTGAGAATTGACATAGCGCAACTGTCGGCGCTGATAGATAAATGCAGCAGCATTAACAGTTTCTACCAGTTGCCGAAACTTTTTTTCACTGCGCCGCAAATCTCTTTCAGCCCGCTTGCTATCGGTAATATCTTGTGCTACATACAACTTGCCGCTCACTTCACCTTTGCCGTCGCGAATAGTTGAAATTGAAAGCAGTACAATTATTTTTTTACCCTGTTTGGAAAGGTAGACTTTTTCGACGTTGCGGACAGAACCTTGGGCTGTTAATGTTGCTGATTCTAATCCGGCTGCCGGTGATTCAGTTTGTTTGAAAAGTCCAGCTATTTGTTTGCCTAACAACTCTTTTTTAGAGTATCCTAAAAGTTGACAGGTAGCTTGGTTAGACGACAGGATATGACCGCCGGGAGTTGTAGCAACGATCGAGACGCTCATTTCCTCGCAAATATCCAGGGCGTATTCCGCAGTTTGCTGCAAATCTTGGGTCATTTTGGCAATAGTATCCCCGATATCTTGTTCTTTTTTTTGACGCAACACTTTTTTTGCTTCTGGTAGCTTTTCTTTCTCTGTTTCAGAGTGAGATTTCCCGCTCGCCTTAGATAAGATAGTTGCTGTGTTCGTCCTGATTAATAACGAGATTACTATAGAAATAAAAGCCAAAAAAGAACAGATTGTTTCCCGACCAAAACTACGTTTATTTTCGGAATTTTGCGGAGAATGTATAAAGTTGTCGCTTGGTAAATGTACAGCTTCTCTTTGGGATAAATTATCTACAAATAAGTCGGCTGTTGCCGAAGTAGTGGGGCGATATGACGCTCCCAAAGAGCTAAGTCTCTCAGGCTCCACCAAAATTGCTTCCACACCGCGATTGTCGGTTATATCCCCTATACTTGCCGACAATTTTATTGAATTAATGCTACATTCAACACCAAAAGTAGCAGCAGTCAAAGATGCCAAAATGAATTGATACGTAATTTTCATTTGCTCCAGTTCCTGATTTTAAAAAGATGTCTTCCTGTCTCAAGAAATCTAAATACTTTGAGCATATGTTGAGGAATTACAGAAAGAATAGCACCTGAATTTATGTTGCTTTAGTAAATTGAAGAGCTCAAAAATAAGAATTTATCTTTGTAACTAATTATAATTTTAATCTTAATTTAAGATCTGTCATCGGCCATTGTGCCACAAACTATCCGCCATTATGCCTAGACATCGGCTGGGATCGCGCTAAAATTAGAAAATTCCCGCTCATAGGCGGCGGAGATTTGTTAGAAAAATAAACAATTAGCTTAAGATCGATGCAGAGATCCACGAATTGAACCAATGAGTCAGACGATCCCAGAACTCCAAACAGAAGTCCGCGCGCTGCAAGCAGAAGTTGCCTCCCTGCAAGAGGCGCGGGAAAAACTTTGCCTACAGCGCTCAGAGTGCCGAGTGACAGTCAGTTTTCCCAAGAATAATACTCCTGAGGCCCTTGCCGAGTTCCACCAGCAAAATGCTGCTTTTGGGGAGCAGTGGTTGCAGCAAATCCAGGAAATTGACCGAGAGACTAAAATTATTGAAAAGCAACTGGAAGCAAAACAGGCTTTACTCAATTACAAACAAGGTGAACTAGATAAATTGCTGGCGGGAGAACACTGGAAAGAAGTAGAAAACCACGTTCAAACCGGGGAAAAGCGCTTGCAAGCACAAGCTCGCAAAATTAATCAAGCAGCAGCGCAGCTAGAGGCAGAAATCCAAGATTTAAAAGCACTGTACGAGTTACTCAATCCCAGTTACTCGGAGTGGTTTCAACAACAAACTCAAATTGTTGATTTTTCCGCAAAAACTATTCCTTATGCTTTCCCTACCAGTAGCGGGTTAATTTTGGGAAATAAGGAGATAGAGTGGGAGAAAAAGTAGTTTTGAGTTGTGAGTTGCGAATGTAAATTAGTATTTGAGTTCGTCGTGAATTTTCTGAAGCAAGTAACAGGAATTACAGAACTACAGTGAAGCAGGTACGTTGTTGGGCTTTAGCCCTCTTTAATATATATGTCTAAAGAGCGCTGAAGCGCAACTACGTACCTAAGAGCTAGTTATACAATACGATCTTTGAGGATAGCGCTACTAGAAAAAATGTTAAAAACTTTGAGTTTCATTTTTGGAAACAGGGTTATTTTTGACGATAGTGTCAAGTAAAATCACAAAGATAATAGTCTAAAATATCAAATAGACTTACTGATGAAACAATTGATTTCGATAGCGCTATTTATTCTGGTTGCGGTGGCAGTTGTGGGTTGGGGTTCTAATTCGTGGCAGCCGAAAACGGCTGTACCGGAAGTTTCGATCGATCGCACTATCCACACTTCCCAAAACCAGTCTCCTGCTGAAAAAAATGCAGTCAGTCAGCCGCAAGTTGACTCGTCCCGGTTGTGGAAACACGTCGAAACTTTAGCAGGAGAACGCGAGGGAGAACGAGCTCGCTCTTTTACGAGAGATTACATTTCCCAACAACTGAAAACCTTCGGTTTTTCACCAAAATTGCAGGAGTTCGATCGCGGAATTAATGTCTTCGCCGAGAGAAAAGGTACTGATTCAAAGGCTGGTGCAATTTTAATTGGAGCACACTACGATACTGTACCACAATCTCCTGGGGCTGACGACAATGCAACAGGAGTTGCGGCAGTTTTAGAAGTAGCAAGATTGCTGGGTTCTCGTCCTACGCCTCGGACATTGCAAGTGGCATTTTTCGATCGGGAAGAAATCGGACTTTTAGGCAGTTTAGCATTTGCGGGTAGCGCGGCGCGGTTAAAAAATTTGCAGGGTGCGATCGTCCTGGATATGATCGGTTATGCCTGCCGCACGGCTGGATGTCAGCGATATCCCGAAGGATTGAAACCGCAACCTTTTCTAGATGCAGCGGGGGTGACTTCTCCCGATAAGGGCGAGTTTATTGCTGTGATTGGGGATGCGGAACATCCGCTGCTGTTGGGCACTTTTGCGGAGTCGCCACAAGCTGATTTACCACCGGTGATGACGTTGCCGGTTCCCCTGAAAGGGCTGCTGACTCCCGATGTTTTGCGTAGTGACCACGCGCCTTTCTGGTATAAAGGAGTTGGTGCTGTGTTGGTGACGGATACTGCAAATTTGCGATCGCCCCACTACCACCAGTCTACCGATACACTCGCAAATATCGATCGACCTTTTTTCGCCGGTTCTGCCCAAATCGTTGTCAATGCCGCAGCTAAACTATTGGATATTAGTCCTTAGTTATTAGTTATTGGTTATTGGTTATTGGTTATTGGTTATTGGTTATTGGTTATTGGTTATTGGTTATTGGTAATCGGTTATTGACTGTCAACTGTTAACGAAGAGGGCGGGCACGGGGGCACCGCCCCTACCAACTGTCAACTGTCAACTGACTTATTTTGAATGAGTAACAACAAAGAAAACCTGCGACAGCATTTACTGCAACTAGACAATCGAAGCTACAAAGCCTACAAAGATATTCAAGGTAGCTATGATTTTTCAGAATTCACATTAATAATTGATTACGTTCAAGGAGATCCATTTGCATCTCCCAGTAAATTTAGAGTCAAAGTTCCGCCAAACATTGCTGGAATTCCCCGCGAACTTTTCCAATCTCGCAGTCGAGAAATAGCCCTGCGAGATTACCTAACTCGCCAGTTTGACAAAGCAGCATATAGCACCAGCAGCAGGCGCGGTAGCGGCAAAAGCGGTACGATCGCAGTGACTCGCTTCGGACAAGAAGTTTTAGAACGAACTTCGGCATTTATCCTAGACTCAACTGCATCATATCTCGGAGATTTAGGAGGAGTTGAAATCCGATTTTCCGTCGGACTTCCGGCGGGCGGGCGCAGTATTTTAGGGCAACAAGCTGCTGAAATGCTGTGCGAAGATATCCCGCGAATTGTCAGCCAAGCTCTGAAATATTCTAGCTTAAATGCTGCGGAATGTCGCCGTCATGTTGAAACTGTAGAAGATGCTGATTGGCTGCGGCAGCAGTTAGCTGAAAATGGATTAGTTGCGTTTGTTGCTGACGGTTCTATTTTACCCCGCCGCAGCGGTGTTGACAACCGTTCTCTGTTAAATGATGCTGTGGCTTTTGTGTCGCCCCCGTCGTTAAAGGTTGAGTTTAATTGTCCGAATCGCGGTTTGATTTCCGGTATGGGAATTCCCGCTGGGATTACTTTGATTGTGGGCGGTGGCTATCACGGCAAATCAACTTTACTCAGGGCGATTGAGTTGGGAGTTTACAACCGAATTCCGGGTGATGGTAGGGAATTTGTGGTGACAAGTCCGGCGGCGGTGAAAATTCGGGCGGAAGATGGCAGAAGTGTGGCGTCGGTGGATATTTCTCCTTTTATCAATCATTTGCCGCAAGGTAGAGATACTAAGCAATTTTCTACTGCAAATGCGAGCGGCAGTACGTCGCAAGCTGCTAATATTATTGAGGCTTTGGAAGTTGGGAGAAGGAAGTTCGGCAACGGATTCTGTAGCGGATTTAACGGATTTAACGGATGGATTTCTAGTGAAGAAGGAAGTTCGGCGACGAGCAATGTACGGGATTTAACGGATGGGTTTTCAGGGAAGAGGGGGGAATCTCGATCTTTTGTGATGGAGAGTCAATTAGTCGCGGATTGTGAAGGGGATTTAGTACCTGTTTTGTTGGTGGATGAGGATACGGCGGCGACTAATTTTATGATTCGCGATCGCAGAATGCAGGCTTTGATTGCTAAGGATAAGGAACCGATTACGCCGTTTATCGATAAAGTGAAACAGTTGTATGCAGATTATGGCGTATCGACTATTTTAGTGATGGGGGGAAGCGGCGATTATTTTGATGTGGCGGATACTGTGATTTCAATGGATAATTTTGAAGCATATAATGTGACAGAAAAAGCTAAAGAAATAGCAAATAATTATGCGACCAGCCGCGCTGCTGAAGGGGGAGAAAATTTTGGTGAAATCACTCAAAGAGTCCCGGTTCCTGCTAGTTTAGATCCGAGTCGGGGACGGCGAGATGTGCGGGTGAAGGTGCGGGATGTTGATGAATTGGCTTTCGGAACTGAGGAGATTGATTTGGGCGCTGTCGAGCAAATTGTGGACAGGGGACAGTTGCGGGCGATCGCCTCGGCAATGGTTTATGCTAAGGGGCAGTACATGGACGGGAAGCGCACTTTGTCGGAAATTATCGATTTGGTGATGGCAGATATTGACGCCGAGGGAATGGATATTTTATCGTCTTTTCCTGAGGGGGATTTTGCTATGTTTCGTCGCTTTGAATTGGCGGCGGCTATTAATCGGCTGCGAAGTTTGTCGGTTGTTCGTAGTGCGGACTTCAGTCCGCATTATGCGGACTGAAGTCCGCACTACGAACCGCACTACGAACAGTTGATAGTTGACAGAATGAAGAGGGAATAGGGAATAAGTAATATAGATGTAACGCGCGCGGAAGATGATAGTATAGATATTTTGCATAAGTTCGCAAATAAATAAGTGGATTGTTGCCTCACTTTTGATATGCTGACAAAAGTGTATGCAAAAAAGGCTATTTCAATATGATAGGTAATATAGGACAACCGACTGCTGTCAGCGATCGCCCTTATTTGGTATTAACGTGTCAAGATCAAAGCATACAGTTAGAGTTAAAACAGGCGCAGCACGTACTGGGGCGCGATCGCACTCGTGCTGATTTGGTTGTTCCCGAACCCTGGCGGGCAGTTTCGGGGGTTCACGCTGTGTTGCGCCAAATTGGCCAAAATTACTGGATTTACGACGGTGACGGCCAGCAGCCGAGCACTAATGGCTTATTTGTCGATCGCACTCGCATCACTCCCAACGACGGTTATTGTCTCAAAAACGGTACAGAAATTAAAATTGGTCTCGATCCCAAAAATCAAGTTTTGGTGACTTATTTTAATCCGCTGGCGAGTCAAATCTTTCCCCCCAGCAAACAGTCAATTCCCCTCAGCAATCGATCGGTTTTGTTGGGCCGCGATCCAAATGCTTCGCTACAATTAGATTCGCCGCTGGTTTCGAGGCGACACGCGACAATTGATGCTGACAGTCGCGGCAATTATATTTTACGCGATCACAGTGTTAATGGCGTTTTTGTCAACGGTCAGCGCATCACAAATTCCGTACAGTTGGCCGAGGGAGATGCAATTCGGATCGGCCCGTTTACTCTAACTTACCGCAATCATACGTTAGAGGTGCAAGACCGAGGCAGTCAAATTCGCCTGGATGCTGACAATCTGGTGATTCCCAAGCGTTTGGATCGTATCACTTTGGCGATCGAACCGGGGCAGTTTGTAGCTTTAGTCGGCGGTAGCGGCGCGGGAAAATCTACTTTAATGCGGACGCTTTTAGGCATTGAGAAAACTACTGAAGGCGCTGTGTTTCTCAACGGCGACAACCTGCGCCAAAACTTCAATATTTATCGCAATCAAATCGGTTACGTGCCTCAAGATGATATTATTCACGCAGATTTGACAGTAGAAGAAGTATTGAGTTATGCTGCTAAATTGCGCTTACCTCCCGATACAGATGTTCAGCAAGTAGTCACCAAAACTTTAGAAGATATTGAAATGACTCACCGCCGCACTGCTGTTGTCAGACAGCTTAGCGGCGGACAGCGCAAACGGGTTAGCATCGGAGTTGAACTGTTAGCAGATCCGAAACTTTTCTTTTTGGACGAACCGACTTCTGGGCTGGATCCGGGTTTGGACAAGAAGATGATGCAACTGCTGCGAAAGTTGGCAAGTCAAGGCCGCACTGTGATTCTGGTGACTCACGCGACGGCAAATATCACGATGTGCGATCGTATTGTGTTTATGGGCCGCGGCGGACGGCTTTGTTACTTCGGCCCGCCTGCGGAAGCCCTCGATTTTTTCGATGTCAAAACTGGGGATTTTGCCGATATTTACAACGAATTAGAAACAGGAGAAACCAACGTTCAAAGCTGGGCAGAAAAATTCAGAAAATCTCCTTACTATCAGCGCTATATTGTCAACCACTTCAGCACCGGCAACGCTAATGGAAAAACGCCCGCTGCACCTCCCAAGCCCAAATCTATATCTTTTATCAAACAACTTGTTTTGCTAGCCCAGCGCTATTTTCAGCTTATTTCCCGCGACCTAGTTAACTTAAGTTTAGCTCTATTAACGGCTCCGATCGGAATTAGTTTGCTGCGTCTGGCTGTACGAGATAAAGACCCGTTAATTGGCGCGCCGGAGCCAACTTTAGCACCTTTAGCAATGCGAGTTTTGTTTGTATTTACCTGCGCGGCTATTTGGGTGGGTCTGGCAACTTCCCTGCAAGAAATTGTCAAGGAATCTGCTATTTATTTGCGCGAACGTTTGGTTAATTTAGGATTGTTTGCTTATTTGGGTTCCAAGGTTTTCATACTTTCCGGGTTAGCGGTATTGCAAACGCTGTTGATGGTAGGAGTTATTCTGATTGCTTTCAAATCCCCCGAACCGAGTTTGATTTCCTGGCCTGTGGGAGCAGCTATTACCACTTTTCTAACTTTAATGAGCTGTATCAGTCTCGGATTGCTGGTTTCGGCAATTGTCAAAAATGGCTCTCAAGCTAACAGTGCTTTACCTCTAATATTGCTACCTCAGATTATTTTCTCGGGAGTTTTGTTTAGGATGGAAGGTGTGGCGAGCAAGTTTTCTTGGTTGATGTTAAGTCGCTGGTCTGTGGGTGCTTACGGCTCTTTAGTTAATGTAAATTCCCTGGTTCCCGCGCCTACGACTTTGCCGGATGGGAGTACACTTCCCCAACCGTTTGAGCCTACTCCTGTTTACGATCCGACGTGGCACAATCTGAGTTTAAATTGGGGGATTTTGTGCGTGCATATTTTCGTATATTTGATGTTGACTCTGTGGTTGCAAAAGCGGAAAGATATTTTATAGCAGTTGACAGTTGACAGTTAAAAAGTTAATACCGTAGGGTGCGTCGCCATGAATCATCTGCTCGAAAAAGTGAAAAATCTCACAGCGACGCACCTTTCACAGTTGACAGTTGACAGTTTAAACGAAGAAGGGCTAAAGCCCAACAACGTACCTCATCTTTGTGAGAACCGCTATACAAACAGTTTAAACCAAGAAGGGCTAAAGCCCAACAACGTACCTCATCTTTGTGAGAACCGCTATACAAACAGTTTAAACCAAGAAGGGCTAAAGCCCAACAACGTACCTCATCTTTGTGAGAACCGCTATACAAACAGTTTAAACCAAGAAGGGCTAAAGCCCAACAACGTACCTCATCTTTGTGAGAACCGCTATAGTTAATGCTCAAAATCTGAGAATCAAATGTTAGTTAAAACCAACGCCTTAGTAGAAATTCCTGCATCACCGGAAATAGTCTTTGATTTTGTGACATCTCTGTCAAATCTGCCAAAAGTCTTTCGCGGATTCGGGCCGATTCCGGCAATTGTGAAAGCTGAAATGGCTGATGGTGGAGAGATGCGTGAAGGTGGCGTGCGGCGGATCGAAAATTCCGACGGTTCGGTGATTGATGAAGAAATGATTAGTTTCCAAAAGCCTGAAAGACAAAGCTATCGATTGGTTAGAGGGTTTAAGTTTCCGATTTCTCTACTGATTGAGTCTGGTGGCGGAGATTGGAAGTTTACTGCTACAGAAAAGGGAACTCGGATTGATTGGGAGTTTTACTTTATGCTGACTTCTCCGGTATTATATCCTGTGGGGTTGTTGTTGGTTCAGGTTTTTATGCAAAAAGCTATGCAGCAGTGTTTAGACAATATTCAACAATCTTTGGCTAGCCAAAGCGAAGGGATTGTATGAATTATTGGCTGATGAAGTCGGAACCGGATGTTTATAGTATTGCGGACTTGCGGCGTGACAAATTTTCGATTTGGGATGGCGTTCGCAATTATCAAGCTCGCAATTTTATGCGGGAAATGAGTTTGGGTGATTTAGTATTTTTTTACCATTCTAATACTAAAATTCCGGGCATTGTTGGGTTGGCGCGCGTGGTTGAAACTGGGATTGCTGACCCGACTCAGTTTGATGTGAATAGCGAGTATTATGATGCTAAATCTCAGCTTGATGCGCCTCGGTGGCAGACTGTGAGAGTTGAGTTTGTTGAGGAGTTTGCTAAGTTAATATCTTTGGATGAACTGAAAGCAAAATTTAGTGCTGATGAGCTTTTGGTGGTGAGGAAAGGTAATCGCTTGTCGGTGATGCCGATATCTGAAAGTGCGGCGCAGAAGATTTTGAAGCTGAGGTAATTATAGATTAGTAGGGTGCGTCAGCCGATCGCCATTTTAGCAAAAATCGAGCAGATTAAAGCTGACGCACCCTACAATTATTAACTGGGGCGGGCACGGGGGCACCGCCCCTACAATACCCTAAATACCTGCCGCACAAACCGCCGCTCCAATTAACCCGACATTGCCATTCAAAACCACCCGCACCGGCATCATTTCTAATAGCGAATCCATCCGACCTTTGTGGGTAAAAGCTCGCATAAAACTGCCTTCTAGAATCAGTGGCAAAATCTTCGCAGCGATGCCACCGGCTACGTACAAACCGCCGTAAGGTAGAAGTGAAACAGCCATATTTCCGGCTACAGCGCCGTAAGCTTCTACAAACATTTGCATTGTTTGTTCCGAAAGCCGATCGCACTTTTGGAGTGCAGCCGCCGCAATTATCGCCCCCGGATCCACTGTCTTCTCGCTTTTACCGATTTCTGACTCCCATTGAGCTATGGCTTCCCCCACCTCGGCTGATTCAGGAGCAAACTTGCGATCGCGCAAAAACTGGTAAATTGAAACAATCCCTTGTCCCGAAACTACACGCTCGATCGATATTCTTTGAATGTCATGTTTTGCTAACAAATATTTCAGCAATTCAAACTCCAACTCCGAGCGAGGAGCAAAGTCACCGTGTCCCCCTTCCGAAGAAAAAACCCTGATCCCATTTGCTTCGGGAATTGCAAAACAATGTCCCAAACCTGTACCCGCACCAATCACAGCAATTGGATCGTGCTGACTGGGTTTTCCTATTTGCAAGGTGTGTAAATCTGTAGCTTCCAAACCACACACGCCGTAACCAACCGCTACAAAATCATTAATCAAACTAACACGGGAGATTCCTAATTCTTGTTCCAGACGCTTTGCATCCAGCAGCCAAGGCAAATTTGTCAGTTTGGCGCTGTTGTTGACTACTGGGCCTGCGATCGCAAAACAAGCTTTTTCAGGCTGCGGTGCTAAATCGAGTTTTGTAGCAGCTTCCGTCAAAAACTGTTGAACTATCGGCACTAAATCGGGAAACTCCCCGCTTGGATAGCGAAACTCGTAAAGAGCATTCATTGCACCATCAGCAGTCCTTTCTACCAAGCGCAAAATTGTCTTAGTTCCCCCAATATCGCCCGCTAATAATAATGCCATAAACCTCCGATAAAACAGTTGACAGTTGACAGTTGACAGTTGACAGTTGACAGTATTGTCCACTGTTAAACCAATAATTTTTAGGTTGGATCCAGCGAAGCGTAGGGTTCACTTCGTTGTACCTCACATCTTGCATCATTGTCAGCAAAAGGCTTGTTGAGAATGGTGCAACATCTCAGTTCTACCCAACCTACTTATCACTATTAACAACTATAGATCCCTGACCCCGCGATCGAGAAACGGTTTGATTTGGCTACTATTTAACTGTCAACTGTCAACTGTCAACTGTCAACTGCCAACCAAGCCCGCAACACTTCGGCCACAGTCCAAGCTTGAGCCGTGCAGCCCCGGGGCGAGTGGGGGGCGTCGCCCTCAAAAATTTCGCCGAGACTGCCAACTCCGCCAGCCGTTATATGATGTGCCATCGGTGCCAGGAATTGGCGAGCTTGTGCTGGGTCTTTGTATACGTGCAAGTGCGCCAAGACAAACGGGCCGATCAGCCAGCCCCATGCTGTGCCTTGGTGATAGGCGCTGTCGCGCTGCAATTGGTCGCCCTCATAGGCGCCGCGATACTGCGGGTGTTGTGGGGATAGGCTCCGCAGGCCGTGGGAAGTGAGAAGCCCCTGAGCGCAGGCGTCCACGACGGCGCGGCGCTGTACGGGCGTGAGTAACGGTGTATAACGGGTTTCCTGGCGCTTGCCCTCGTACCCAGGAATTGAGTCCAGGGGCAGGGAAACGGCGAATATTTGGTTGGGCCGCAGGGAAATGTCGTGTCCGTCGGGGCCGTCGAGAACGTCGTAGCAGTAACCGGTTGAGTCGTTCCAGAAGCGATCGAATCCGGTGGCGGTACGATCGCCCAACTGCTGGTATTCATGGTGAGGCTTGCCCAGTTTTCGAGCAAAACTTGTCATTGCTTGCACGGCATTGTACCAAAGCGCGCTAAGTTCGATCGGCTTACCGATCCGAGGAGTCACCACCCAATCGCCGATTTTCGCGTCCATCCAAGTCAGTTGCACGCCGCTTTCCCCCGCGTAGACTAAACCGTCGTCAGGATCGACGCGGATGTTATACCGAGTTCCGTTTACGTGCCAATCCACAATCTCACATAGTGTCGGCCAGAGTTCCGCCAAAAGTTCGTCGTCTCCGGTGCAATCGCAGTAAGCGCGAACCGCCTCAAAGTACCACAGCGTGGCGTCTGCGGTGTTGTATTCCGGAGCGCCCCCGGCATCCGGGAAGCGGTTTGGCAGCATTCCCCGATCGACATACCGTGCAAATGTTCGCAAAATCGATCGGGCAATTTCCCACCGCCCGGTACAGATTGTGAGACCCGGCAGGGCGATCGTTGTATCGCGCCCCCAGTCGCTGAACCACGGATATCCGGCGATAATGGTTTTACCCTCGGGTTCCTTTGGTAGCGGGCGGTTGACGATAAATTGGTCGGCTGCTAGCACTAAGTGCTCGATCCAGTCGGGAGATTCGCTGATTTTTGAGCAGTTTTGCAGCAGCGCTCGATCGCCCGCTTGGCGCAATTCTAAAGCTGTGTCGCCGTTGAGCTCGGGATTTTTCTCGGTACTCGCGATCAGTGTCAGAGATTGTCCTGGTGCGATCGCGAAGTGAAAAGTCGCCGCGTGCAAGTGATCCTCGCAGTAGTCCAACCCGCGCCGCTGTTCGGCTGCCAAATTAAATCCGTAGTGCCAATTGTATAAGGGCGTAGAGACTCGAAATTTAGCCTCTGGAGTAGCATCTGTCAGCAGGTACAGGGGTGCGGCTCCGTCAAAAGCCGTCACGCAAACCCCTTGTGTCAAAGTTTCCAGACTCACAGGCCAGTCGCCCGCGCTTGTCATGTGGTGGTAGTCGCGGTAGTTGACTAGGGCTTTGACTGCGATCGCGATCGGTTGTGAGGCGCGGTGCAAGCGGTATTGAATATATGTTGTGTTAGCACCTTGCTGCATCCAAATCCGCTTTTCGAGGATAGCGTCGGCGAGGGCATACCTCCAAACAGGCGTCGTACCTTCGAGGTGGAAGCTTTCGATGCAGTTGTAGCCGTGGGGTTCGATCGTACTGTCGGCCCAGCGGTTGGTATAAAGCGGGTAGGCGCGATCGGCATACACGGCCGTCTCGTCCAGCTTGGCGAGCATCAAAGTCCGTGCCAGCGGGGGTTTGAGCGCTGCAACCAGCAGCCCGTGATAGCGGCGGGTGAGGAGATTTGCGATCGTCCCGCTAGCATAACCGCCGATTCCGTTTGTCACCAACCACTCGCGAGACTCCGCCGAGTCGAGATTGCAGCAGATTTCCCGTCCAAAAGCAATAACCATAGGATACACGCTCGCGCTGATTTGCTATCTACCTTTAGGTATATTCTAGACCTTATAAACCAGAAATATTAACTCTGGCAGGTGGCCAAGAATGGCGATCGCTAAGGATGCAGATTCATGCTCTAATTTATACATAACGAACCGCTACTTTTGCCCCAGCGATAATTCTAACCGTTGCTCTGTCTGGAGTTAGTTGTTTGTAATTTTAAGTAATCTTACCATCAGAGGCGCTCTCACCTCAAGAACACAGCATTTGATTGCGTCCCAAGGGCGATCGGACAACCAACCTATTTTATAAGGAGAACCACTCAAAGTGAAGATAGGAGCAAATTACCTCGGCAACAAGCAATGTGAGTTTACAGTTTGGGCGCCCACAATCAAACAAATAGCAGTCCAAATTGTTTCCCCAGAGCCACGCCAGATACCCATGCAACAATCCGCAGAAGGTTACTGGCAAACCACCGCTACAGACATCGCACCCGGAACCCTTTATACCTACCAAATCGAAGGAAAAACCGACCGACCAGACCCGGCATCAAAATATCAACCCCAAGGCGTCCACGCCCCCTCGCAAGTAATAGATCAAAATGCCTTTGCTTGGACAGACAAAAATTGGCAAGGCGTGCCACTGTCGGAAATGATTATCTACGAACTGCACGTCGGCACATTCACCCAAGCCGGAACATTTGAAGCAATAATTCCCCAACTCAAAAAACTCACAGAATTGGGGATTAATGTCATCGAAATTATGCCAGTTGCCCAATTCCCAGGCGATCGCAACTGGGGATACGACGGCGTATATCCCTACGCCGTTCAAAACTCCTACGGCGGCCCAGAAGGCTTCAAAAAACTCATCAACGCCTGCCACGAACACGGCATCTCAGTAATACTCGATGTCGTTTACAACCACCTCGGCCCCGAAGGAAACTACCTCCGCGACTTCGGCCCCTACTTTACCTCAAAATACGGCTCGATTTGGGGAGACCCCCTCAACTTCGACGACGCCTACAGCGACGGCGTGCGGAACTACTTTATTCAAAATGCCCTCTACTGGTTTCGAGACTATCACATCGATGGTCTGAGATTAGATGCAATTCAAGCAATATTTGAAGTAGGTGCCAGACCGTTTTTGCAAGAACTCTCCGACGCCACCGCCGAGATTTCCCAAGAAATCGGCAGGAAACTTTACTTAATCGCAGAAAGTGACTTAAACGATGTCCGCACAGTACGTCCCAAAGAACTCAGCGGTTTCGGATTAGACGCCCAGTGGTGCGACGATTTCCACCACGCACTGCACGCCTTGCTTACCGGAGAAAATGACCGCTACTACCAAGACTTTGGCAAGTGCGAACACCTAGAAAAATCCTTCAAAGAAAGCTTTGTTTACTCCGGGCAGTATGCACCTCACAGAAAGCGAAAACACGGCAATTCTGTCAAAGATGAACCGGGGGAGAAATTTCTGGTATTTTCCCAAACCCACGACCAAATCGGCAACCGGATTTTAGGAGACAGACTCTCGCAAATAGTGGACTTTGAAGCGCTGAAACTCGCAGCCGGTACAGTTTTGATTTCTCCCTACATTCCCTTCTTATTTATGGGAGAAGAATACGGAGAAACAACGCCGTTTCTGTACTTTGTTTCCCACTCAGATCCTGACTTAATTGAAGCGATTCGCAAAGACAAGCAACAAGAATTTAAAGCTTTTGAAGACAGAGGCGAATTTCAAGACCCCCAGAGTCCTGAGAGCTTCCAAAAGTGCAAGTTAAACTGGGAAAAATCAACAGCAGGAAAACACAAAATCCTCTGGGAATGGCACCAACATTTGATTCAAATGCGGCGAACAATTCCCGCCCTGAAAAAACTCGACAAAAACAATCTAGAAGTTTCCAGCATTGAAGCAGAAAAAATCTTGTTTCTCCGTCGGTGGACAGATAACAGCCAGATATTCTGCATTCTCAACTTCAACAACCAAGAGGTCGCTGTTACGACCGCACTTCCCCAAGGGAATGGTCACAAAATTTTAGACTCTGCTGATGTAAAATGGATGGGTTCAGGTTCTAGCTTGCCGGAAAATATCAATTCTAAGCAAGAATTGACTGTTAAACCGCATAGTTTTGCACTCTACCAATATAACCAATTAAACCAAGAGGGCTAAAGCCCAACAACGTACCCGATATTTCAGAGAACCGCTATAACTCGCGTCCAGCCACTGTTTGCGTAATTTCTGTCAACTACCCGATCGACTAATCAATTAGGAGTAAAATCAATATGATGAGAATTCCCACAACCACTTATCGGATTCAATTTCATGCAGGTTTTAACTTTGAAGCCGCTAAACAAATCCTCAGCTATCTGGAAGAATTAGGAATTACCGACCTTTACGCCTCACCGATATTCAAAGCCAGAAAAGGCAGCAGTCATGGATACGATGTGGTTGACTCAAATCAAATCAATCCTGAATTGGGAACATCAGAAAACTTTGAAGCCCTCACCTACGAAATCAATAAACTGAACATGGGATGGCTGCAAGATATTGTTCCGAACCACATGGCTTACGACACTCAAAATTTGTTGCTGTTAGACGTATTAGAACACGGGCCGGATTCCGACTATTTCGATTACTTCGATATTGAATGGAATCACGCTTACGAACATCTCAGAGGTCGAGTGCTGGCTCCGCTGCTGGGCAATTTTTATGGCGAGTGTCTGGAAAATGGCGAGATTCAACTCAAATACAGCGAAATTGGGCTAACTATCAATTACTACAGCTTACAATTGCCTGTAAAAATTGAATCTTATGCTAGTTTTATCGGTCATAATTTGGGGCATTTAGGCAGGGAATTAGGCAGGCGCCATCCAGATTTTATCAAGTTCTTGGGGATTCTTTATCTAATTAAGAATACACCTTCTGAAGCTAAAGGTAAAGCCAGATACGATCAGATAGCTTTTGTCAAAGGGCTGCTGTGGGAACTCTACAATCAAAATCCCATCGTCCAGGAATTTATTGATGAAAATATCAATTTTTTTAACGGAGAAAAAGGCAATCCAGAAAGCTTTAATTTGTTAGATAGTTTACTCTCGGAGCAATTTTATCGTCTCTCTTTCTGGAAAGTGGGTGCCGAAGAAATCAACTACCGCAGGTTTTTTACGGTCAACGAACTGATTTCGGTAAAAGTTGAAGAGATTAAAGTTTTCCATAAAAACCACGCTCTGATATTCGACATGGTGGATGAGGGAAAGTTTACCGGATTGAGAATCGACCACATCGACGGACTGTACGACCCCACAGAATATTTGAAACGGCTCCGCGATAGAGTTGGGGACACTTACATTACTGTGGAAAAGATTCTGGAACACGAGGAAGATTTGCCGTCCTATTGGCCGATTGAGGGAACCAGTGGCTACGACTTTTTGAACTACGTAAACGGCGTTTTTTGTCGGTGCGATCGCGAACAGCAATTTAGCGAAATTTATCAGAGATTTACTCGCTTGAATGTTCCTTACGAACAGTTGTTTTTAGATAAAAAAGGGCTGATTGTTGAGAAAAATTTGGCGGGAGATGTAGACAATCTGGCTCAGCTTTTGAAGAATATTTCCGGTCAATCCCGACAGGGAAATGACTTTACTCGTCCGGGTTTGGAAAAAGCGCTGGCTGCGGTTTTGACGATTTTTCCAGTGTACAGAACTTACATTAATCAAGACGGTTTGCGAGAGTCCGATCGCATTTACGTCAAATATGCGATCGCCCACGCCAAAGAATTAGTACCGCGACTCCTCAAAGAACTGAAATTTATCGAAACGGTGCTGTTACTGGAAGAAGAAGAAACCCTCACAGCCGAACAAAAAGAGGAGCGCAGGCACTTTGTCATGAAACTACAGCAGTTGACAGGCCCCCTGATGGCCAAAGGCGTTGAAGACACGTTGCTATACGTCTACTATCGCCTTTTATCCCTCAACGAAGTCGGAGGAAACCCCAGTCAGTTCGGCGTTTCGCTGGCGGATTTTCACGAGTTCAACAAGCAGCAGCAAGTAGCTTGGCCTCACAAAATGAATGCTACAGCTACCCACGATACCAAACGCGGCGAAGATGTGCGAGCTAGACTTAATGTTTTGTCAGAAATTCCTGAGGAATGGGAACAACAAGTCAGGTCTTGGAGAGAGGTAAACTCTTCTAAAAAAGTCAACTTTGTGAATCGAATGGTTCCCGATACTAACGACGAATACTTCTTGTATCAAACTCTGCTCGGCAGTTTTCCATTTGAGGAAATTGAAAACACTGATTATGTTACTCGCGTCAAAGATTATGCGATCAAAGCCGTCCGCGAAGCAAAAGTTTATACAGCTTGGCTGAGACCTGATAACGACTACGAAACTGGGTTTATGACCTTTATCGATAGCGTTCTCGAACCTTCAGAACAAAATCAGTTTTTCAAGAAATTTTTACCTTTCTGGAAAAAAGTAGCTGATTACGGAATTTTCAATTCTTTATCTCAAACGCTGCTAAAAATTACGGCACCTGGGGTTCCTGACATTTATCAAGGCACGGAATTTTGGGATTTAAGCCACGTCGATCCAGATAACCGCCGTCCAGTGGATTTTGACCGCCGAATTGAGGTTTTGCGGGAAATTAAACAGCAAGCTGAGACGGATATTTTGCAACTGGTTGAAGATTTGATTGCGACGCGGGCAGATGCGAGAATTAAGTTGTTTTTGACGGCAAGAGTCCTAGAAGCTAGAAAAAAATACTTGCAAGTTTTTCAATCTGGCGATTATCAACCACTGCACGCAGTTGGCACTTTTAAAGATAACGTGATTGCTTTTGCTCGCAAATTTGAAGATACTACAGTTATTGCGATCGCTCCTCGATACTTGACGGGAATTGTGAAACCGGAAGAAATGCCGATCGGCAAACAAGTCTGGAAAGATACTAATCTGGAATTGTCGGATAAAATGCCGTCGGTTTGGAAGGATGCGATTACCAATCAGCCTGTTGAAAGTAACGGTAAGCTGCTCATTGGTGATGCTCTCAGCTACTTTCCCGCAGCTTTGCTGATTAGTCAATAGTCAGTTGACAGGTGACAGTTGACAGTTGACAGTTGACAGTTGTCATTAGGCGAATTGGTTTTTTATAGCGACAGTGATATGTTCAAACCTGTCCCTGTCGCTTGGTTGTTGGGGTTAAAATAATAGCCAGTAAAAGTCAACTCGACTAATCATATCGTGTCCGGTCGATTGACCGCGATAATATCCGTTCGTAGTGCGGACTTCAGTCCGCAGCATATTGCGGACTGAAGTCCGCACTACGAACAGTTGTTTGTTATAGTGATCGACCGGACATGATGTGGCAAATTCAGATATATACTCTATTAATCCTCTATAGCGAATTATCAAAAACATGAAACAAATTCTCAGTATTATTTTAGTTTTGGGTGCGTGTTTGAGTCCTCTGACTGTGCCGGTGATGGTGCAACCTAGTTGGGCACAAAGTCAAGATGCACAGAGTGAAGAACTTCTGAAACTGATAGAGGAAGCAGATCGACTGCAAAAGCAAGAAAAACACCAACAGGCGATCGAAATATGGCAGCAAATTTTAGCCAGTGCACAAAAACTTAAAAATAGAGAACTTGAAGGCATAGCACTCAATGCTATTGGTCTTAACTACTACGTTATTTCTAGGCTGGAAGAAGCTTTGAAATACTTTAACCAAGCTTTGCCGATCGCCCGAGAAGTCGGCGATCGCTCTGAGGAAGCTGATATTTTGGATAGTATCGGTTCAGTATACCAGACTATGGGACAGCCGCCTGAAGCTTTGAAATACTATAACCAAGCTTTGGCAATTGCGCGACAAATAGGCGATCGCGCGCTGGAATCTAGTATTTTGGAGAATATCAAAGAAGTCAACAAAACCAGTAAATAAGTCAGAGTTCACCAAGAAGAATGGGTTTAAAGCCTCCTCCTTCGAGGGGGAAATAAAACAAAATTATTCACTGTTTCATTCCTCGGACTTAAGGGTAGAGGGCGGGCACGGGGGCACCGCCCCTACAACGGATCGACTGTCAACTGTCAACTGTTGAAACTCTCTGCCACAAAGCCAATCCGCCGCCCCTTCCCCTAGCAGCAATTATCCCAGGTTCTACCAGAAAATATGCAAAAAATGCCTGTTTCCCCACACTCAAACTAAAAAATTCCGCTTCCCGCGCTTCACCACCGCGAATAAATCCTTGATACACGGTTTTACCCAACAATTTCACCCTAATTCTGGTAAAATCAAATGCTAATATATTCTGATTGACCAAAAACTTCGTCGGCCCGGAAAGAGTTAATTCGATCGCACCAACGAGCACCGAATTCTCCACTCTGCCGGTTTCACTAGGCTTTTCGCCTTCAGCAACAGGTTCAACTGAGTAAGCAATTTGAATTTTCGCCACCCATTCGGGGATGTAACGTCCGGCGCCTAGCACAATTCCCGCTTTTTGTCGAGTCTTTTTGGTGCCAGTTATAAAGCACAAGCGCCAATTACCGATTAGTTGCTCTAAGGAATAGCGAGTTTTATTTTTTTTGGCGTTTTTCTCAGCTTCTAGGAGGGCTGCGACTACGGTGGTGGATGATGGTTTAGGATTGGATTTGGCGGCTTGTTCTAGAATTGATATGTTTTCCATTTAACTAACAGTAATATAGGAAGGTTCGTTTGCTATTGGATTTTTTTGAGGTAATGAACCGCAGAGGCCGCAGAGGCCGCAGAGGGAGAGGGAAAGAGAGGGGTTTGTAATAATATTAGGGGATGTAGGTAGCGGAGAACAACATGGTGACGATCGCCCCCACGGATACAGAAATCATCATCATCGGCAGCGGTATCGGTGGGTCGAGTTGCGGTGCAATGCTTGCCAGCTATGGCTTTGATGTGATTGTCTGCGAAAGCCATTCGATCGCGGGCGGGGCAGCACACGGGTTCAAAGATAGTCGAGGAGTGTCAACCTACAGCCCCTCTGCGAATCCGCTGCGACAAGTTCTTGATGCGCTGTTGCTGCTAGCGGGGCGATCGCAGCTAATACGATCGCACCCCTGCACAAACATTTAGCAATGCTGCGGGATATCGGTTTAAAATCTTAGACTTATTGAATAAAATACTGCAAATAAACGTACATAGGTTCGTAGTGAGGACTTTAGTCCGCATCCAAATCAGAGGACTCGCATTCCGAACGATCAAACCAGATAACAAATAGGTTCGTAGTGAGGACTAAAGTCCGCATCAAATTTAGATAGGACTAAAGTCCGAACGATCAAACCTATGTGTTGTGTCCTGTATTTGCTAAAATGCGATCGCACATTCTTGCGCTCGGATTTGCGATCGGCGGATTTTCAAAATATATCAAATCCGGTTGCATCGTCCTATATTAATCTCTTTATTCTCTCTCTGTGTCCTCTGCGTCCTCTGCGGTTAAATCATTCCGATCCAACCAGAAACGATATTAGGTTACAAAACTTTGATAGAATTTGTTAAATACGACCAATATCTGTCAGCATAGAAATACATAGATCGATCGCAAAGAGGCCACCGTGCAACCCGTAGACTTTACAACATTAACCGCAGCTTGCAGCGAACTGCGAGCCCAATGGCTGCCAGCGCGCTTAGAACAAGTCTACCAGCGCGATCGATTCACCGTGTCCCTGGCCCTGCGAACCATGAACCAACGCGGCTGGATCGACATTTCATCCCATCCAGCAGCATCCCGCATCTGCGTCGGCGACTCCCCGCCACGAATTCCCGACACCTTCACCTTCAGCGAACAACTGCGACACCAACTCAGCGGTTTAGCCTTAGTTTCCATCGCCCCCGTGTCTCCTTGGGAAAGAGTCATCGACTTGCAATTCGCCAAACGCCCGGGCGAACCAGCCCTCTGGCATCTCTACGCCGAAATCATGGGTAAGTACAGCAACGTCATCCTCACCGCCGAAGATAATCTCGTTGTCACCTGCGCCCACCAAGTCAGCGCCAAACAGTCCAGCGTGCGTCCCATCCAAACCGGGCAACCCTACGAATTGCCCCCATCTTTGACCGATGCAGTGCCAAGCGCGATCGAATCTCTCGATCGCTGGCAAGAACGAATTAGCCTGGTTCCCGGGCAAATAAAGACCAATCTGTTGAAGAATTACCGAGGGTTGAGTAAGGTCTTAGTTGTATCGATGATTCGATCGGCAAATCTCGACCCCGAACAATCCACCGACAGCCTAAATCCCCACCAATGGCAGCAACTATTTCAGCGCTGGCTGTACTGGTTGCAATGCCTAGAAAACTCCAAATTTCAACCGAGTTTTACCCCCGAAGGCTACAGCGTCATCGACTGGCCAAAACCAGACGAAAAACAGCCCGAATCTGAATCTGAAAACGAATCTAATTCCCCCAATCCGTTACATCCAGAACAAAATCCGCTGCCGAACCCTTCCGTCCAACAATTACTCAACATTTATTACACAGGCGAAATCAACCAACAAGTATTTTCCCAACTGCGACATCAGCTTACCCAAAAACTCAACAACGTTCTAGCAAAACTGCGCCTCAAAGCCAACACATTTAAAGAACGCTTGCAGCAATCGGCAGATGCAGATACTCACAAATCCCAAGCCGACTTGTTAATGGCAAACTTGCAGCATTGGGAACCGGGAATGAAATCAATTTCCCTCCCAGACTTTGAAACCGAAAAACCAGTTGTCATTCCGCTAAACGTGGAAAAAAACGCCGTTCAAAACGCTCAAGCAATCTACAAAAAACACCAAAAACTTAAAAGAGCTCGCATTGCAGTAGAACCTTTATTAGCCGCCGTACAAGAAGAAATCGACTATTTAGAACAAGTCGAAGCCGCACTTTCGGTATTGGAAACCTACCGCAACACCCAAGATTTGCAAACCCTCGCCGAAATCCGCGAAGAACTAATCCAGCAAAAATATCTAGTTGTATCAGATTACCGTGGCAGTGACAAAAATGCTGCGATCGAATTTCACCGCTACCAAACCCCCAGCGGCTTTGAACTATTAATCGGGCGCAACAACCGCCAAAACGACCAACTCACCTTTCGTACAGCCAACGACTACGATTTGTGGTTTCACACCCTAGAGATTCCCGGAAGTCACGCCTTGCTGCGCCTCACACCCGGTACAGTTGCTGAAGAAACCGATTTGCAATATGCGGCAGACATGACTGCATACTACAGTCGCGCCCGTCACAGCGAACAAGTTCCGGTGGTTTATACCGAACCGAAATATGTTTACAAGCCCAAGGGTGCTAAGCCTGGTATGGTTGTGTACAAGCAAGAGCGCATTGTCTGGGGTCGGCCGCAGCAAGCCCCAGCAAGTTCGTAGTGAGGACGAAGAGTCCGCATCCAATAACGGAGGACTGAAGTCCGAACCATCGAAGATAAAAATCTGTCTCCCATGTAACGTTTTATTGCAAAAAATAAATTTTCTTGCTAAAATACCGCTGAAGAGGGATGATATTGCTCTTGTAACCCGCTGCAAAGAAACGTGCAACTTGGGTTTCCTCACTGTGAGAAAAACACTGTGGGAAAAAACACAACGGATTTAACTATTTTGCAGACCAGCTTTGCTAAAGCTGGTCGTTTCTGTTTAAACTTGAAACTCAAGGTCGCATTCTACAACAGACTTGAATACCTCTTCATTCGCTTTATCTTCTAGAAATTATTTGCCTTAATCCGCGGTTTTCTCTTCCTGCATCAAAGATTTACGCAACTCAAATCTAAATTTTATGTAATTTGCCGTCATTTTTTCCTATCTAATCGCTGCTGCCCTTCTTGCCGCCGATACTAGCTAAACTACAATTAGTGCGATCGCTTTTTCTAAAAAAATTCGCCCTAAAAAAGAATTATTACCTATTGACTTTGCTCGACTTCCGGGGTATATTTTAGATAATGGAAGTGGTGACTTAAAATTTAATTTTGCCAATATTTCCATTATTTAATTATACTTGATTGAATGCTCGCAGTCAAGGTGTGAACCCTAAAAAAAAGGCAATTTTTTTTAATACAATCAATTAAAATTAATCTGACCCACAACTAATTCTCTCTTAGCATGAATAAATTGTCAATAAGTCCGATCGCCCGAAATATTCTAAAATTCAAACCTACGATTGAATGAGAAGACAGGCCTATACCTTACACAACAAGCCTTGAGCGCATCGGAATTGCACCCTACAACCACAATGAACAAGTCTCCGATCAGAATTCTGCTAGTAGAAGATGATACATTACTGAGTGCGACACTGGCAAAGGTGTTGGAAGCAAATGACTACACGATCGATCGCGCCAGCGACGGACAAGCGGGCTTAGACTTGGCAACATTGATTGAGTATGACCTGATTTTGCTCGACGTGCAGGTTCCAAAACTAGATGGAATTAGTCTGTGCCGGCAACTGCGATCGCAAAACTACCGCAAACCAATCTTGTTACTGACAGCAAACGATTCAGATGCCGATGTGGTAGCAGGGTTCGACGCCGGAGCCGATGATTACATCAACAAGCCTTGCGGTACGGAAGTATTGCTAGCAAGAATCCGCACATTATTGCGGCGCTCTAAAGCAGTTTCTCCTGGGAGTTTTGCTAAAGACTCATCCACTACATTGACTTGGGGAAATCTTTGTTTAGACATGGATTCAGGCCGAGTAACCTTTGGCGAACAACTTATTTCACTGACAGCGAAAGAATACAACCTGCTGGAATTGTTTATGCGAAATCCCGATCGCATCTTCAGCCGCAGCGCCATTCTCGATCGCCTGTGGGGATTTGACGATGCACCAACCGATCGCGCCATAAACACTCATATTAAGGATATCCGCAAAAAACTCAAAGCAGGCGGCTTGACTGAAGAAATGATCGAAACAGTTTATGGCATGGGCTATCGACTCAAGACACGTCCCCAACCCGCACCGCTGCTTTCAAACAATTCTAGCACCAACAGCACCAACAAACAGAAATCTCGCGCTGGAGATCCGTCTGCGCTCGACAAAGTGCTAGAGCGGTTTCGAGGAGTATTTCAGCAACAAATTGCCGTCTTGTCGGAAGCAAAAACCGCTCTGATTGCCGGAAATTTGGAACTCGAATTATATCGAGCGGCTAAGCAAGAAGCGCATAAATTAGCAGGCTCTATGGCATCCTTTGGATATCCAGAAGGATCGAAATTAGCGCGATCGGCAGAGCATTTACTAATCTCCGTTAGCCCAGTCAACCCCTCTGGTGTTCTTCGCCCTTTCACTGCTGAAGAAATCACACGATTTTCGGAACTGGTGACAGGATTAGAGCAGGAATTAGCCAAACCAAAAGTTGCATCAACCACTTCATCAGTGCCTACCGCAGTATCTCATCGAGTGCTAGTAGTTGACGATGATACTGCTTTGACGGAATGCTTAAAAGCAGAATCCGAAAGTTGGAAAATTCGGATGAAAATTGCTCCGAATGTTGCTACTGCCCGATCGCGCTTGGCTATGTCAATGCCCGATCTGATTTTAATAGATTTAAGCTTTCCCGACACCGAAGAAGATGGATTAACCCTGCTGCGAGAGCTCAACGAGCGATCGCCCAACCTACCCGTAATTGTATTTACAGGGCGCGACAGTTTGGGCGATCGGCTAGCAGTATCTCGCCTAGGTGCCAAACAATTTTTACACAAACCTGCCACCACCGACCAAATTTTTCAAGCCATATCCCGTATCTTAACCAAAACAGAAGCATTACAAGCCAAAGTATTAATTGTTGACGACGATCCTGCGATTTTAGCTCACTTATCTGCACTGCTAACACCTTGGGGTTTGGACGTGGTAAAATTAACCGATCCTCAAGGATTTTGGGAAGTGCTGGTTACAACTTCACCCAACTTAGTCATACTCGATTTGGAGATGCCACAAATTAGCGGGCTAGACTTGTGCCAGGTGGTGCGGCAGGATACGCAGTGGGGAGATTTGCCAATCTTAGTTGTAACTGCTCGCACCGATGCAGATTCCCTCAGCCAAGCCTTTGTAGCCGGAGCCGATGACTTCATTACCAAACCAGTGCTAGGGCCAGAACTCGTGACACGGGTACTCAGCCGCATCAAACGCACCGCTCCGAACCTGAAGTCGCGAAATAATTAAACTTACTAAAACCATTCATTCTAACATTTTTCGACTTTCTCAGTAATACCAACATGAAAAAATCATGCAACATTATTAGTAGGGTAAACGACTGTTGACAATTCACCAGAAATAATTGGTTGCAAGCCTCTGGGTTTGGCGTAGAAATTAAAAGAAGAGGATTCATTACTCCAATCCTCGGAATTCCAGGTAGAGGTTGCTGTCAACTGTCAACTGTCAACTGTCAACTGTCAACTGAATGAACTAGACTTACCTAGATGCTACAAACAAGGGGCGAATGGTTATATTTTGAAACAAATGGGGATCTCTACTTTGACCGAGACGATACACACTTTATTTCGATATTGGTTTGAATTTTCAATTTTACCAAAATTATCATAATCTGATTTTATTTATCACCACTTTCAAAAACATTAAATAGTATGGAAGACATCGACAAAACTAAAGACGAACTGATTGCTGAATTAGAGTTGTTGCGCTCAGAAGTGGCGGCTCTCCAGCAGGCTGGACGATCGCAATCCGCAACTGGGCTACCGCAGATAGCATCGGGAGTGGCAACCTTAACCCTCCCGGACTCTCTGGGTTTAGCCACCCGCCCTGAAGCAACCGGCCAATACACCATTCTGTTCGTAGACGACTCAGAAGTCGATCGCGCTACCTACCGCCGATTTTTGTTGCAAGATAGCGATCGCACCTACAATATTGTGGAATTTAATAACGGTGAAGATGCGCTGCAATGGTGCCAGCACCAGATCCCAGATATTTTGCTACTAGATTACTATTTACCCGATATAGATGGGTTAGAGTTGTTGGAGGAACTGCTGCAACAGAGTGGGCGAAATACCCTTCCCGCGATCGTGCTTACAGGGCAGGGAAATCTCCAAATTGCCGTTGATTTACTCAAAAGCGGCGCTCAGGATTATTTAGAAAAAAGCCAGATTACCCCAGAAGTTTTGCAGCGTTCCATTAGCTATGTCCTGCGACACAGCCAACTAATGAGAGAGCGGGAATGGCAGCGACAGCAACAGCAAATCCTGGCTAAAACAGCACTTGCTATCCGCGATTCCCTGAAATTAGAAGATATTCTCAACACCACGGTAACAGAAATTAGAAATATTCTGCTCTGCGATCGCGTCATTATCTTTCAATTAGCCCCAGACTGGAGCGGCAGGGTTGTGGTAGAGTCAGTTGGTTCAGAAGCGACACCAATCCTATCCACTCAGATACACGATCCTTGCCTTAGTGAAAGCTATTTTGAACCCTTCAGACAAGGCTTAGTCACTGCTAAATCAGATATTTATAAGGCACAAATTGCAGCCTGTCACCTAGAATTGCTGACAAATCTCCAAGTCAGGGCAAACTTAGTCGTGCCGATTCTCCAAGGTGAAAATCTTTGGGGTTTGCTAATTGCTCATCACTGCGTCGCGCCGCGAGAATGGCAAGCTTCAGAAATAGAATTGCTGCGACAGTTGTCTGCACAAGCTAGTATTGCCATCCAACAAGCTGATTTATTGGAACAGCTACAAACCGAACTTAGAGATCGCAAACAAGCAGAACTAACATTACAGGAGACTCAGGAAAAACTGCAATTGTTCATCAAATATGCTCCCGCCAGTATTGTGATGTTCGATCGCTCCCTGTGTTACCTAGCCGCCAGCCAGCGATGGGTTGATGAATTTCAGATGGATGACCTAGGATCGATAATTGGGCGATCGCACTACGAGCTTTTTCCGAATATTCCAGACGAGTGGAAGCAATTCCACCAGCGCGGTTTAGCAGGTTTCATTGAAAAATGCGATGAAGATCGGTTTGTGCACTCAGATGGCTCGCAGCAATGGTTGCGGTGGGAAATTCACCCTTGGTATCGCAGCAATGGCGATGTTGGTGGCATCATTCTCTTCACTGAAGATATTACCGATCGCAAACAAGCACAAATTGCCCTCCAACAAATCAATACCGAACTCGAAAAACGGGTAGCATCAAGAACAACTGAACTCACCGAAGTCAACGATCGCCTGCTAGTTACCTTACTCGAAAAAGACCACGCCTATCAACTGCTCAAAGAACAAGCACAACTGCTCGATCTCGCCCACGACAGTATTATCACCTGGGATTTAAACTCAGTCATCAGCTTTTGGAATCAGGGAGCCGAGTTGATGTATGGCTGGACAAAAGCCGAGGTCTTCGGACAAGAGTTGCACAGTTTGTTCAAAACCCAATTTCCCCAGCCCTTGGCAGAAATTAAAGCAGAACTGTTTGAAACAGGTTACTGGGAAGGAGAACTAATTCATTGCACTAGGGACAAGCACCAAATTACTGTATCTAGCCGTTGGGTCGTCCAAAAAGATGATGCAGGTAGACCAATTAAAATCCTAGAAATCAATCATGATGTTACCCCAAAAAAACAAGCAGAATTAGTCTTACAGCAATATATCCATGAAATAGAAGACCTCTACAATCAAGCTCCATGCGGCTATCACTCCCTAGACGCAGTAGGAACTATAGTTCGGATTAACGATACGGAACTGAAATGGTTGGGCTATGACCGCGATGAAATCGTGAATAAAAAGAATTTTTTAGATTTACTTAAGCAAGATAGCAAAAAGATTTTTTACGATAACTTTCCCTTATTCAAAAAACAGGGATGGATCGATAATTTGGAGTTTGAGATCTTGAATAAAGACGGCTCGACGCGCTGGATCAGCCTAAATGCCAGCGCCATCAAAGATGATGCAGGTAACTTTTTAATGAGTCGCTCCAGTATGTTTGACATTAGCGATCGCAAACAGATCGAAATCGAGCGAAAACAAGCCGAATTAGCTCTAAGAGAAAGCGAAGAAAGCCGCCGACTAGCACTAGATTTAACTAATACTGGCTTTTGGGATATGGACACAGCCACCAAAAGCCAAATCTGGAATGATAATCTCTTTAAATTACTGGGTTTTACTAATGATAGGGAAGCAACCTATCAGCTTTGGCGCGAGCGCGTACATCCAGAAGATTTGAGTTGGGTCGAACAAAAGTTTTTAGAATCGTTGGAAAACCGTACTTATTATGAAGCCGAATATCGAGTGGTGCATCCCGATGGCTCTGTTCATTGGATACTGGGGCGCGGCAAAGGCATCTATGATGAATTGGGGAAACCCGTGCGATCTCTAGGCGTGCTCCTCGATATTAGCGATCGCAAACGTGCTGAAGAAGCCCTCCGAAAATACGAGCGCATTGTATCCAATACCAAAGATGGGATTGCGTTGATAAATCGCAACTATATTTATCAGATAGCTAATCAAGGTTATTTGACTTGGTGCAACAAATCCGCAAGCGAAGTTGTGGGAAATTTCGTTAAGAATATCCTGGGTGCGGACTTGTTCGATAACTTCATTCAACCTTTGTTAGATCGATGTTTAGCGGGAGAAACAATTCAGTATGAAAGATGGTTTGACTCTCCCAATTTAGTCCCGCAATTTTTGAGCGTTACCTACACGCCTTTCTGCGATGCAGGCGAAAAAAATTCCGGCGTTATCATCAGTCTGCGCGATCTAACTCAACTCAAACAGGTACAACAAACGCTAGAGCTTCAGGCTGTGATTACCCGCAATATGGCGGAAGGTATTTGCTTGGTGAGAACCGATAATGCAGCCATTGTTTATGCTAATCCTAAATTTGAGCAGATGTTTGGCTATGACTGCGAGGAACTCAACGGTAAGCACGTTTCGATTCTCAACTATGCCCGCGAATCGCTAAGTCCTGAAGATGTATATCAAGCCATTAGATCTGCTGTTTTACACGGCGGTGAATTTAGCTATGAAGTCGAAAATGTCAAGAAAGATGGTACTTTGCTTTGGTGCAGTGCAACTTGCTCTGTATTCAAGCATCCCGAATACGGGGATGTTTTGGTTGCAGTGCAACAAGATATCACTGAAAGCAAACAAGCCCAAGCAGCATTACTACAGAAATCTCGCCAGGAAAATTTGCTCTGGACTATTACTCAAGCGATTCGCCAATCTTTAGACCTCAATGACATTCTGAATACTGCCGTCACAGAAGTCAAGCAAACATTACAAGTCGATCGCGCTGCGATTTATCGTTTCACTCCCGATTGGAGTGGAGATTTTGTGGTGGAGTCAGTCGATCCGCAGTGGGTAAAACTGGTGGAATGCAATATTCAAAAAGCTTGTGAAGATGTCTACCTGCAAGAAACCAAAGGAGGTCGCTTCCGCAATCACGAAACCTTTGCGATCGCCGATATTGACGAAGCTGGACTTCATCCCTGTCACATCCAACTCTTGCAACAATTTCAAGCCAAGGCATATTTGGCAGTTCCCATATTTTCGGGAGAATTGCTCTGGGGATTGTTAATCATCTACCAAAATACTGCACCTCGCAATTGGCAATCTTGGGAAATTGAATTGCTCGAACAGATTAGCAGCCAATTGGCGATCGCCATTCAGCAATCCCAACTCTACACCCAACTCGAACTCGAATTGCAAGAACGCCAACAAGCCACCGCCGTAATCCGAGAAGCCGAACGTCGCTGGCGATCGCTTTTGGAGAATGTGCAGTTGATTGTTGTCGGACTCGATGCGTCGGGAAATATCAATTACGTAAATCCATTTTTTGTCGGTCTCACGGGGTATACTAACGAAGAAGTTTTAGGCAATAACTGGTTTGAAAACTTCTTGCCTAGCTCTAGTCAACAATCAACTGAAGCCGACTTCTTGGAACTCTTGACTCACAATGCTCATCCCTATTATCGAAATGTCATCTTGACCAAATCCGGCGAAGAACGATTCATTGCTTGGAACAATACAATGCTACAAGATTCAGATGGAACCATCATCGGCAGTATCAACATTGGCGAAGATATCACCGAACGAAACAAAGTCGAACAAATTAAGGATGAATTCATCGGCATTGTCAGCCATGAATTGCGGACTCCTTTGACAGCAATTCAAATGTCCTTGGGACTATTAAAAACAGGAATTTACGATAAAAAACCAGAAAAGTCCCGGCGCATGATCGAAATTGCCCTAATTGATACCAATCGTTTGGTAAACCTGGTTAATGATATTTTAGATTTGGAACGGCTGGAGTCCGGGCGAGCATTTTTGGATAAAACCGTTTGCAAAGCCGCAGATTTGATGCAGCAAGTAGTAGATGCCCTCCAGGCGATCGCCACTCAAAACCAGATTTCATTAATTATTACCCCCACCGATGCAGAAGTCTGGGCCGCAGCAGATGCCATCCTCCAAACCTTGACAAATTTACTTAGTAATGCTCTTAAATTCTCGGATGTCGGTTCCGCCATTTACCTGAGTGCCCAAAAGCAAACAGACTGCGTGCTCTTCCAAGTTCGCGATCGCGGGCGGGGCATTCCAGCCGATAAATTAGAACTCGTTTTTGGGCGATTTCAGCAAGTCGATGCCTCAGATTCTCGCGAAAAAGGAGGAACCGGGTTAGGATTGCCCATCTGTCGCAGTATTATTGAGCAGCACGGTGGAAAAATCTGGGTTGAAAGTATCTTCGGTGAAGGCAGCACGTTTTTCTTTACACTACCCTTACCTGCGATCGAATAACTGTCACCAAAAAGGTACGTTGTTGCGCTTGGGCGCTCTTCGATCCAGATCCCTCAATCGCAGCCAGATACCAAAAAGGTACGTTGTTGCGCTTCAGCGCTCTTTCATCTAGATCCCTCCAGCGCAGCCAGATACCAAAAAGGTACGTTGTTGCGCTTGGGCGCTCTTCGATCCAGATCCCTCAATCGCAGCCAGATACCAAAAAGGTACGTTGTTGCGCTTGGGCGCTCTTCGATCCAGATCCCTCAATCGCAGCCAGATACCAAAAAGGTATGTATAGCCTTTCTCAAAAATATGAGGTATGACAGACAGCTTACAAAACCACTAAACCCAGAGGGCTAAAGCCCAACAACGTACCTAAACCATTTAGTGCCAGTTGCGATCGCAACTTTCTAAAATCCAACATCTAAAATCTAAAATTTCATGAGTGACAGATTAATTCTAGTAGTTGACGATCAAGAACACCTCCGAGAATTGGTGCAAGCGTGTTTAGAAGATCTCGGCGGATGGGAAACGCTGGTAGCCGGATCGGGAGAAGAGTGTTTACAAATAGTCCAAACACAACAACCATCAGCCATTTTGCTCGATGTATCTATGCCGGGAATGGATGGGATTGCTGTCTACGAGCGCCTTCAATCCGATCCCAAAACGCGATCGATTCCGGTGATTCTGCTGACAGCAAAAGTCCTGCCGAGCGATCGGGCAAAATTTGCCGAAATGGGCGTCACAGGGGTAATTGCCAAACCAATCCAACCCACCAGCCTCACGGTAGAAGTCGCAGAGATTTTGGGGTGGGATGAAGAATTTTAAGATTATTTGTCAAGTTTTGTAACGATAGCAGAATCTTTACCAATTCCTTACCGTTACTATCTACTCTCCTACTATCGAACCAAAAACAGGTGGTATAGGAGAAAAGTGAATGAATGGTTTTCAGACATCGAAGGAGCTGAACCCGTATCTGGATGGCCTATTTTCCAGTTTGCTCAATCGTACTCAGCAATCAACACTTTGGATTGGCAATACAGAAGAAACGCCGATCGCATCCATTACGGTTCACGACATGGAAACAACACTGATACTGAAAGTTGACATTTCTGACATTCATCTGGTCAACCTGAAGTTCCAAATCACTCCAGAAACTCTGCTAATTCAAGGTCAACCCACCGCAGCGAGTCAAGTTGAAGGTTATTTTCGTCCTAGTGGATTTGAAAGTCTCATCCCCTTGCCGCACGCCGTACAACCTGAAACCTGTTCCACCCAGATCCAGCCCGACGGTGTGGAAATTCTGTTTGCTAAGCAGTTGAGAGTTCCGCAATCCAAACTTTCGATTGAACTCCCAACTGCCAATTTGGTCGATCGCTAAAAAAGTGAACACAACACTCAATTAGCAACCCAACACTTTATATTTGAATCCTAATTCAATGAAGGCCTTGGAAGTGGTTGCTATGACCACCAAAACAATTTTACTGATTTACAAAGAACCAAATATGCAGGAAGTAGTAAAAGCTTGTTTAACCGATTTAGGAGGTTGGAACGTGCGAGTTGCCAATTCAACCCTAGAAGGCTTGCGACAAGCAATACTCTACCAGCCCGATAGCATAATTTTGGATATTTCCACCGGCGCCATGGATGAATTCCTATTTCTCAAAGAACTAAGAACACTACCCACCACCCAAGGAATTCCGGTTGTGCTGTTAACTCTCAAAGCGAAATGGGTCGATCTACAAAAGACCTTGTTCCCACAAGATAAAATAGCAGCAGTGATTGTAAATCCCCTCGATCCAGCTATGCTGTCCGTTCAGATTGCTCAGGTATTAGGCTGGGACTTACACTAAAATCTCACATCCCTCAGCCTTAGGATCGCGAATTAAATAATTTACACATATTTGTGGGACGGGCCAGAAGAACAATAAAAATTGTAAGTTATTTAATTCTCATTCCTTAGTAGCCGTAGGGTGCGTCGCCAGTAAAAATCTCTCGCCTAAAAATCAACAATTTCATAGCGACGCACCTCTGCTGTGCGGGAGCCGAGTCAAAACAACCCGGACATTCACTTCGCCCAACAATTATGTTTTAACAAGACTTGACAGAAATGGTATAATGACGCGCTTTAAAAGCAGAATCTAAATTGCGGATAATTCTCAAACCCCAGAGGTGACATTACCAGAAATAATTGGTTGAAAGCCCGCCCGCCGGAGCGGGAGAAATTAAAATCAGACTATTCATTACTCCAATCCTCGGACTTAAGGGTAGAGGTCGCTCTCCCATGGTCAACTGTCAACTGTCAACTGTCAACTGTCAACTGTCAACTGTTGAAGCTCTGCCGATGTGGGAGACAATACCATTTGAGATTTGAGAATAGGGAATGACTTACTGCATAAGAGTTTGAAGCTTCCCTCAACCTGCATTTTTTTTTAACAAGTCTGACTATTGTTGCGAAATATTTAAAATCAACTCAATTCCTTAACAACCTTATATTTTTCACCAAATCTTTACTTTTCACTTTTACAGTGATGTCGTTGGTACTTCAAGCCAGCTTACAGCACTTTCGCACAACAGTGAAATAAATCTGAGTTAAAAAAGAGGTTTTTATGATAGACAACGCAGGCAGCTCAAATCAAATCCTCGGTCAAGTTAACCAGAATACAGACTGTCCCTGCTGCTCCAATCCGATGCTTCGTCACTTTCGCCAGCATCAGGTGTACTGGTTTTGTCGCGAGTGTTGGCAAGAAATGCCCGTCTACAATCTTAACCAATATTGTTTATTGCCATCTATAGCAACTCTCAATAAAGCACGGGTGCCACAGAATCTGAGTTTTTCAACCAGTTTGAAATTGGCGGCTTGAGATTTGAGATTAAAACTGCCAATCCCAAATCCCAAATCCCAAATTCCAAATTCCAAATGCTGAGCCTAGAAAGTAAACGTAGTTCTCACCACCCCAATCACCAGATCAGAATTATTCTTATTGTGGTCAGGAGCAGTCAGCCAAATCAGACCAGGAGTGATCGAAATATTGTCACTCAACTTAAACTGATAGAACCCTTCAATGTGAAGGGAAGTATCCTTATCTTCCGGCAAAGTCCGATTAGTAGAACTTGTTACTCGCGGCTCCATACCTACCAGAAAGCCCGCCACATTTCCCTCTTTCAACAAATCGGGAAAAGCCACAGTAACAGCCCAGTTCCAGATTTTTTGGTCTCCGCGCTGCACAGAACCGGTAGGAGTAGCCAAGTTAGATAAAATGCGCTGGTTAGTGTAACCAGCCCAACCGCCAATTGCCAATCCAGGCCGCACTCTCCACGAAGCCTGTGCGCCGTAGGAATTGCTAGAAACTGGCAGATTGCTGTCGCTGTCGATGCCGAAGGAACCGAGACGTACCGGGAAATTAGAAGCGTTGCTGCCCGTACCGGTGACGAAGTTGTAGGAATTGACGTAAGTTAAACCTAGAGCCATAGTGCTTGTCGGTTTGAAAGTCAACTGAGCCAAAGCGCCGTAAGAACCGTTGAACAAACCGTTACCCTGCGTCGGGCTTGCAGCGTTGCCGGCCAAATATCCCAAACTCAGCTCAAGTTTTTCTCCCAATTGCTGCCGCACAGCGATACCAGTACCCGCAGTCAAATAGTAAATCGGGTTGCGAGTGCCGAAGTTAGAAAGAGCACCGCTGCCGCCATCTCCGTCAAAGTAAGGATTGACAGTGTTAGTAAAATCGTCAGCGGCACCGGCATTGGCTTCGAGAATTACAGTAGTGCTTTTGCCGAGGGGAAATTGATAAAACAGCGCATCTAAACCGACTGTATTGCTAGCTGTTCCAAAAGGCCCAGCATTAAACCGCAATTCCCCTTCAGCAGTTTTAGTATTATTAGTAGAAAACGCACCTAGATTCAAAACTTGCAGTCGAGTTCTGAGCAAATCTTTGCCGGTAAAACTCGTGTCGAAATTGAGACGAACCCTGCTACCAAAAGCCGTGCTTCTATCAGCGTCGCGGCCGTCAGCATCCTCTCCCCTGGCGATACCTGTCAATGCAAATATGACTTCGCCGTTGAGTTTAGTCGTAGTCGAAAACTGATTGGCTTCTAATTCGGAGGTGCGCGCTTCCAAAGCATCGACGCGGCCGCGCAAAGTTGCCAATTCCGCTGCAAACTCTTCTTGCAGTTTTTGCACAGCAGCCAAATCTTCTTTGGTTGCGAGATTTCTGCCACCGCTTTTAATCAGTTCGTTCACCTTATCCAAACAGGCATTTAAACCCGCTGCAAACTCGTAGCGAGTCATCGCCCGGTTGCCGCGATAGGTGCCGTCAGGATAGCCGGCAATGCACCCGTAGCGCTCTACTAGGGATTGCAAAGCTTGGAATGCCCAATCGGTGGGCCGAACGTCGGAAAGTTGCGAAACGGAGGTTACTTGGCCAACTGCATCTTCGCTGGTGCCTTCTGCGCTGTATTGGTTGATTTGTTCTAAAACATTTGACTGCGCTTGAGGTTGCGGAATGGGAGGAGTTGATTGGGAAATCTGCTGGGGTTGTGGGGCTGCTTTTTCGGCGCTTAAATTAGTCGGCGTGGCGGGTAGCCTTTCGCTGGAGTTGGCGGGCGCGACTGCGGGTATTTGCTCCGCGACAGGTGGTTCGGTACTTAGGTTGGCGGGCGCGACTGCGGGTTTGGTTTCGCTTAAGTCTGCTGCTGCAACTGCGTTGTTTTCCGCTGATGCGGCTGGTTCGGCAACTGGGGCTACTTTCGCTGCAATACTTTTTTTATCAATAGTGTCAACAGTTAAGTTGGTAGCTAGTGACGTTTGTTCGGCCGTCACTGCTGCTATTTCAGGCTGTGCTGCCTCGGTTGCAGCACCTGCTAATTCCAATTGATTGGCTTGAGCTGCGGCAATTTCTACAGGTTGCTCTGCTGCTAGGGCAGTTGAAGAGACTAATAAACTTGCTGCTAGTACAGCGGGACTTGCTAAAAGTCCTTTCCACAAAAATTTGGACATTTTTTCCTCACACCACGTTAGTTCGATCGCCCGTTCCACACATTTGGGCGATCGCAAATCCCTTACAGTATTCCGCCTAATAGTATTTTTTGTCAACAATCGGCGGGAAATTGTCGCAAAGTTGGGTTTTGCTATCCCCGATTTGACAAAAACTGGTTGCTGCCAAAAATTATTGGTTTGAAGCACCAACAAAAATTCCTACAAACACGCGACGCTCGTGAGTGTGGAGTCGAAAATTTAAGACTTATATTCAAAATCCCAGATTAATCCATCGAGTAAATCTAAGATCTAAAATCTAAAATCCAGTTGCCTGCGTAGAAACACGGTTGATGGCTTGAGGGTGCGTAAGCGATCCCTCGGTAAGACTAATATTGACAGAACTGGCGCTCACAAATCGTTCGATCGACTACATAACAAGTGAAAAAACTCAAATACGCCCTAGTTCATGAATGGTTGACGCCCTTAGCTACCGGCGGTTCAGAACTCGTAGTTGCCGAAATCCTCAAATACATAGACGCTGATATCTATGCCCTCATTGACTTTGAATCGACGAATCCCGAAAGCTATCTGTTCGGGCGACAGATTGGCACGACATTTTTGCAGCATTTCCCTAAGGCCCGCAGCGGCGTGCAAAAATATTTGCCATTCCTGCCGATCGCGATCGAACAAATCGATCTGCGAGAATACGACATCATCCTCTCATCCTCCCACGCCGTCGCCAAAGGCATCCTCAGCAGTCCAGGGCAAATGCACGTCTGCTACTGCCACACGCCCATGCGCTACGCCTGGGACTTAACTTTTGACTATTTACGCAGCAGCAAAGCCGGACGGGGCATCCCGGGCTTGCTGACGCGATATTTGTTGCACCGACTGCGGCAGTGGGATGTACTTTCAGCCAACCGCGTCGATTATTTCATCGCCAACTCCCAACACACCGCGCGCCGAATTTGGCGGTGCTACCGACGGCGCGCCGAGGTGATTTATCCGCCGGTAAATATCGAGAGATTTTCCTTGATGCGGCAAAAACAAGACTTTTACGTGACAGTGTGCCGATTGGTAAGCTACAAAAACGTAAGTGCGATCGTCCAAGCATTCAATCAACTCGGGCATACTCTCATTGTCATCGGCACCGGGCCAGAATTAGACATGATTCGGCAAATCGCCAAACCCAACGTGCAACTACTCGGCTGGCAGCCCGCCTCCGTAGTGGAAAAGTACATGGCCCAAGCAAAAGCCTTTGTGTATGCAGCTTGCGAAGATTTTGGCATCGCTTTAGTAGAAGCTCAAGCTTGCGGGACACCAGTAATTGCCTATGCAGCAGGCGGCGCTTTGGAGACAGTGCTCGACATTCGCCAACACCCAGAGACTGGGACAGGTTTATTTTTCCCCTCCCAAACCGCAGCAGCAATAGTCGAAGCTGTCGAAGAATTTGAGCAGTTGCAAGGCAAATTTGAGCCAGAAATGGCACGCTGGCGCGCCTCCCAGTTTGCCCCAGAAGTCTTTGAGCAGCGCTATCTAGCTTTTGTGGAACACTCCTATCAGGAATTTCAATCAGTCAACTTTACCAAGTCTGGGAGGTGAGAGAGGGGTTCAACAGTTGACAGTTGACAGTTGACAGTTGACAGTTGGGGGAGAGGGGGGAGAGGGGGAGAGGGGGAGAGGGGGAGAGGGCAACACATTCATTGTTCAAAATGGCTTCAGAAGCGCTCAAAGTCTGTCTGTATAAGTGCTTTATCGGTTCTATCACCTTCGTTTTTACTGATTCCGAAGCCTGATTCCGAAGGTCTTCAGAATCCCTGAAAACCTCTCCGCATAATTGCTTTGTCCATTATTCCGACTTCCAGATTCGTGATTCCGAAGGTCTTCAGAATCCCTGAAAGCCTCTCTGCATAAGTGCTTTGTCGGTTCTTCCGGCTTCCTTCTGCCTGATTTTTTCTTGCTACTTGCTTCTTCCGAAGACAGAAAATTGAGTATTGGAAACATAATTCAGAGAACAAAGCGTCTTGAGGCTTTATGATCGTGACTGTGTGTGGTGTGAAGTGAAGGAGTAAGATGACTGCCGACAGCCAACTAATCTCCGGCAAGGTAATTCGAGCGATCGCAAGACGCGGTTTTGCGCCTGTCCTGCAAGGAGATAGACTTATCAGTCGTTCTCTAGAGAGACTCGACGGAGAATTTTTCAAGCGGTTATTTGACATTCTCTTTTCCTTATCGGTTCTAATCCTGTTTGCTCCGGTTTACCTGCTTTTGGCTCTCTCAATCGCCTTAAGCTCGTCCGGGCCTATCTTTTACGTACAGGAACGAGTAGGCAAAAACCGTAAAATGTTTTATTGCCTTAAATTTAGAACGATGGTGGAAAATGCGGACGACATATTGCTGGAAATCATGGAAAAATCTCCGCATTTGCGTCAAGAGTTTGAGGACAATTTCAAACTTAAACAAGACCCTCGAATTACCTGGATTGGAAGATTTTTACGAATGACCAGTTTAGACGAGTTCCCCCAGTTTTGGAATGTATTAAAAGGAGATATGAGCGTCGTCGGGCCGAGACCTTTAGTTGAAGAAGAACTGCCGAGATACGGCCGTCACATCAACAAAATTCTCACCATCAGACCTGGAATTACAGGCCTGTGGCAAGTATCCGGTCGCAACGACATTCCATATCCCCGGCGAGTCCAAATCGACCTCTATTACGCCAATGACAAAAACCTTTGGATGGATATGTGGATTGTTTTCAAAACAATTGGAGTTGTGATTTTCCCCAAAAATAACGGCGCATATTAATTTTTGTCGGCAGTCAGCCATCGGTAGTTAGTTTTGTTTGTTACTGACCACTGATGCTGACTACTGACAGCAAGCGGCAAACTCTTTACTCAAACAAAACACTTCCTTGATGCCGATCGAAGAATTGTGAGTTAAGGTAGAGCTTGAGCATACGACGGGCAGGCAACAACAGCCTCTACCCTAAAAGTCCCAAGTGAATTAACACAGCCTGTCAAAGGAAAATCAGATGACGCAACGCAAGCGAGCGCTAATAACAGGTATTACAGGTCAAGACGGCTCCTACTTGAGCGAATTACTGTTAGAAAAAGGATACGAAGTTCACGGCATTATCCGGCGCAGTTCTAGTTTCAATACCGATCGCATTGACCATATCTATGTCGATCCTCACAGCGAGGATGCAAAGTTGTTTCTGCACTACGGCGACTTGACCGACGGCACTACTCTCCGCCGAATATTGGAACAAGTTCAGCCTCTAGAAGTTTATAACTTAGGCGCTCAATCCCACGTTAGAGTCAGTTTTGACTCGCCGGAATACACGGTTGATGCCGTAGGGATGGGGGTATTGCGACTACTAGAAGCAATTCGGGACTACCAGAATCGCACAGGCATAGAAGTGCGGTTTTATCAAGCAGGTTCTTCTGAAATGTTTGGCTTAGTGCAGGAAGTTCCGCAGAAGGAAACAACTCCCTTTTATCCCAGAAGTCCCTACGCTTGTGCCAAAGTTTACGGTCACTGGCAAACAATAAATTATCGCGAATCCTACGGACTTTTTGCTTGTAACGGCATCTTGTTCAATCACGAGTCTCCGCGCCGTGGCGAAACTTTTGTAACTCGCAAAATTACTCGGGCTGTTGCCAGAATTGTCACAGGCCAGCAGAAAAAACTTTATTTGGGCAACCTCGATTCCAAGCGGGACTGGGGCTTTGCTAAAGACTACGTGCGGGCAATGTGGCTGATGCTGCAACAAGACAAGCCTGACGATTACGTAATTGCTACCAACGAAACCCATTCCATTAAAGAATTTCTAGATTTGGCCTTTACTTACGTCAATTTAGATTGGCAAAAATATGTGGAGTTTGACGAACGTTACTTGCGTCCGGCAGAAGTCGAACTCTTGATTGGTGATTCGACTAAGGCGCGCCAGCAATTAAATTGGGAACCTTCTGTAACTTTTGAGCAGTTAGTGCATTTAATGGTAGATGCTGACATGAAATCGCTCAAAAAGCAAGAACGAGGTTCTGGCAATGGATTTGATTGATCCACAAAACTAAACCGTCAGTCGATTTTAGATTTTAGATTTTAGATTTTAGATTTTAGATTTTGGACTTACTCCACAGATGAATCTGAAAGTTGGAACTCTTAGTCTAAAATTTTTGACACTCCCCGAATCCTGTCACGTGCTTGTATCCGTTTCCAGGTGTGGTGACTGCTAACAATTTGTATGGGTAGTGTCCCGTCTGTTACCCGATTCGCGTACCGGGCATTACCCATACAAACAGTTTACAAGTGATGAGAGGATTGTTGTAGCTATTAGTGCGGGCATTCCAACAACCAGCTTAACTGCTGGCCAAATTTTCGCCTGTGCGGGCCAGCAAAAACATTAAAATCATCGTTGAGGACTCGCAAGCCCATAAATCTCACTTTCGGGTACAAACTGAGCAATTTTTCCCTATCTGGGACAGCTAAAACTGACTTGCTAGCAAGCGCCTGCTGTAGCGGAAAGCTTTTTTGCTAAAGTAACAATTTTAGAATGGAAATTGTCGATCGACCTTTATTGAAAATCCCGAGGATAAAATTATGACAAGCTTGGATTTAAGCAACAAACGCATTCTAGTCACGGGCGGCGCCGGTTTCCTCGGCCGTCAGGTAATCGACCAATTAGTCAAAGCAGGGGCCGATGCTGATAAAATTTCAGTTAGTCGATCGCGCGACTGCGACTTGCGCGTCATGGAAAACTGCAAGCGCGCCGCCGACCAACAAGACATCATCATCCACTTAGCAGCCCACGTCGGTGGCATCGGTTTAAACTTAATCAAACCCGCAGAACTATTTTACGACAATTTGATGATGGGCGCGCAACTAATCCATGCAGCCTACGAAGCAGGAGTCGAAAAATTCGTCTGCGTCGGCACAATTTGCGCCTATCCCAACTTAACCCCAGTTCCCTTCAAAGAAGACGACATCTGGAACGGCTATCCCGAAGTAACCAACGCACCCTACGGAATAGCAAAGAAAGCCTTATTAGTGCAACTACAATCCTACCGCCAGCAGTACGGATTCAACGGTATCTATTTGCTACCAGTTAATTTGTACGGCCCAGAAGATAACTTCGATCCGAAAAGTTCCCATGTAATTCCCGCATTAATTCGCAAAGTCCACGAAGCCCAAGAAAGAGGAGACAAAACATTACCAGTTTGGGGAGACGGCAGCCCCAGTCGCGAGTTTTTGTATTCCACAGATGCCGCGCGCGGGATTGTGATGGCCGCTCAATCTTACAACGAATCTGACCCAGTTAATTTGGGAACCAATAGCGAAGTTAAAATTCGCAATTTAGTAGAAACGATTTGCGAATTGATGGGATATGAGGGAGAAATTGTTTGGGAAACAGACAAACCGAACGGTCAGCCGCGCCGCTGTTTGGACACCCAAAGGGCTAAGGAAAGGTTTGGTTTTGTAGCCGAAGTCGAGTTTAAGGAAGGCTTAAAAAATACGATTGATTGGTATCGAAAACACGCAGTTTGAGTGTAAAAAAATCCGGTTTCTTGAAGAAACCGGATTTTTTTTAGAAAATTTCTTTATAATACTCGGCGGTTGAAACCGCTACTACACAAACAAAGTCCGCCTTCGCGGACTAAGAATAAGAAATTAGGCTCGCATTGCGAATTAAATAATTTACACATATTTGTGGGATGGGCCAAAAAAGCCGGTCTAGAAAGGACGGGTTCTTTGGGCCCATCCCACAAGAACAATAAAAATTGTAAGTTATTTAATTCTCATTCCTTATACCAATCGATCGCCTATCGAATAGAACTCTCCTACAATAATTACTTGTGGAACACCTTTATTGTAAAATATATTATTTTCGCAAGATGTTTATTTTAGAATGGAACTGAACCAGCAGAAAGAACTTTTCAGCAAAGCTTATGTACGTGCCGTTGCAGCCGTAGCAGGTTTCTCTGTCAGTCAGCCAGAGGTAGATGACGACAGCATTGATTTAAAAATCGTGGCAAGAGGCGGTGAGGGAGTAGTTTTTTCCCCTGAGCTTAACTTACAATTGAAATGTACCTCAAGGGATTTACTGGACGGGCAGTTCATCCGATATCCGGTAAGGATAAAAAACTACAGGGATTTGATAATCAATTCCCAGGTTCCGCGCCTGTTAGTGGTAGTTTTAGTGCCGGAAAATCTAGAAAACTGGTTGCAGCAGTCTGAAGACGAAATGTGCATGAGGTATTGCGCCTACTGGGTGTCGCTGCGGGGACAGCCAGAAAGACTCAATACAGCGAATGTAACAGTTGAGTTATCCCGCTCTAATCAGTTCACTGTACAGGCTCTCAAGTCTATTATGCAGCGTCTCAGTCAAGGAGATTTACCGTGAAAGTAACTGTAAAAGATAAGGAAATTTTCCAAACTATAGATCCAAATGTGCTAGGGGAACACTTAGAGGCAAATGGTTGGCAAAAAGTTGCTTTAGTATATGAAAATACTTGGATTTGGCACAAAAAGAATGATGCTGGTCAGGTTTTTGAAATCAAGCAGCCTGTGAGACAAGAATTTGATGCTCCTCAGCTTATTGCTGAAGCTTTCAAGACGCTAGAAGTGGTAGAAAATCGCTCTCAGCTAGATATTCTTAGCGATTTAATCACGATTTTACCTAATGTTGCAATATCGGGATGGATTAATAAAGTACACGAGGAAGAATCGGCAACCTGCAAAATTATATTAATGGGATTTGTGGTGGGGAAACTGAGAAAAATTAATCTGGAATTGAGCGACTCAGATTATCAGTTGGCCCTCAAAGCTTATGAAGCCCGATCGCCTGTCACCTGTTTTGGTGATTTAATTAAAGAAAATGACGGTTTCGTGTTAAACAATCCCCGCGATTTTGCCCTGCTGACTGAGGCAGAATTAATCTCATAGTTTGGGAAATCCTGGTTGTGGTACAATATCAAGCAAAAATTATTGTGCCGATCGCATTACAGGAAAACAGGTTGTGCAAACTCTAAAATTAGGTGCATCGGGTTCCGATGTTGTGAAACTTCAAAAACGCTTGCTGGAGTTAGGGTTGAATCCGGGGAGTGCAGACGGCAAGTTTGGGCCGAAAACAGAAGCCTCTCTCAAACAGTTTCAAACCAATCAAAAATTTTTGGCAAACGGCATAGCGGGCCCGGAAACGCTAGCTGCTTTGTTCCCTGGGGAACCTTTGGGGTCGTCACTTTTATCATACAGGGCGATCGAGCTAATCTTAGAATTCGAGGTCGGCGGCGGGCGGAAATATTACGAAAAGCTGTTGCAGCGTCCAACTTGGCCGGAAGGAGCATCGGGAATTACGATCGGCATCGGCTACGATCTAGGTTACAACACAGTAGAAGTTTTCAACCAAGATTGGCAGAAATTAGGGGATGTTGAGCGCAAGCGTTTGAGTGACTGCTGCGAGTTAACAGGAGAAGCTGCGAACAACCTTTTAGATAGTGTTCGAGACATTATTGTTGCTTGGGAATTAGCATGGGATGTTTTTAATATTGTCACAGTACCGAAATTTTACAATCAGACAAAAGCAGCCTTTCCAGGTTTAGAAGAATTGCCGGTAGATGTTCAGGGAGGATTGGTAAGTTTGGTGTTCAATCGCGGCCCGAGTATGGAGGGAAACCGCCGCCGGGAAATGCGTGCAATCCGCGATTTAGTGCCGAAAAAAGATATCCAGGGAATTGCTGCACAAATCCGGGAAATGAAACGGATTTGGGTGGGTACGAGCATTGAAAAAGGTATCGGGAGACGGCGGGATGCGGAAGCTGATTTAATTCAGGAAAGTGCTTAATTACCAATGAATAATGACTAATTGGGAACATCTCATTTTTGTAAAAAGTATTTTTTATTTGAGTGCTGTCCGCGCTATAAATGCAAAACTGAGATGCTCCCAACTCATTTAACAACTTTTGCAGGATGACAAATATCTATCTTGAAGAAATTTGGTGCGTCGTCAGGAGTTGAATATTGAAAAAAAGAAGGACTGAAGTCCTTACTACGAACCAATCTGTTTGAGCGTCAGGAGTTGAATATTGAAAAAAAGAAGGACTGAAGTCCTTACTACGAACCAATCTGTTTGAGCGTCAGGAGTTGAATATTGAAAAAAAGAAGGACTGAAGTCCTTACTACGAACCAATCTGTTTGAGCGTCAGGAGTTGAATATTGAAAAAAAGAAGGACTGAAGTCCTTACTACGAACCTTGTAAGTCTAATAATTAAAACTTTGAACTGGCAGCAATTCGCGGTGGTAGCACAACTTTCTTAGCTAAACCCAGCACTTTTAAAATTTTAATTGCCCACCAAGTCATGTCAATTTCCCACCATTTCCATCCAGCTTTTGCTACGTTCGGATAAGCGTGATGGTTGTTGTGCCAGCCTTCTCCGTAGGTGAGAATTGCTGCCCACCAAAGGTTGCGAGAATTGTCTTGGGATTTGAAGGTGCGGTAGCCTGTCATGTGGCTGGCAGAGTTGATTAACCAAGTGCTGTGCCACAGCAAAACTGCCCTGACAAATACGCCGTAAATTACAAATGACCAACCGCCAATTAGGTACAGCAAGATTCCTAAAGGAAGTTGCAATATCAGAAAGTTGCGATTTAACCAGCGGTAAAAAGGATCTTTAGCTAAATCGGGAGCGTACTGTTTGTAAGTTTCGTAATTAAAAAACTCTGGGTGCGGGTAAAATATCCACATCATGTGACTCCACCAAAAACCGCGCCGCGCGGAGTAAGGATCTTTATTGTTATCTTCTGTGTAGAGGTGATGCTGGCGGTGTCCGGAAACCCAAAAAATCGGCCCGCCTTGTAATGCTAAAGCACCCATTGTGCCGATCGCATATTCTAGCCATTTAGGCACTTGCAAACTGCGGTGAGTTAACATTCGGTGATATCCCAAGCAAATGCCAATGCTGCCAAACAGCCAGTGCAGAAATATCGCTACACCTAAAGCATACCAAGAAAAAAACCAAGGGGCTAATAATGCTAAGCCGTGTATTGCCCCAAAAAATGCCGCAGTCGTCCAGTCAAACGCGATCGGCTGTTTGCCCTCAAGGGCAGTTTCGACGGAATTAGAATTCATGAAAGTCCTTAATTTTAGATAACGGCGATCTGCTGACAAAACATCGATCGACCTTCCCTGTACACTGGTTAAAACTGACGCTTGTGAAAGCATACGATTACAGGCCGAACGCTGCGTGCAAGTTTTACTTACATATTTAGCTTAACAGGCGTTTCTTTTTTGTGCAAGTACAACTTGCAATATATTATGCCCGCTCAACGAAATCCAACTCGACAGCGTTTAATCGGTGCAGCGCTAGAGTTATTTGCCTCTAAGGGAGTTACCGAAACCACCACCAAGCAAATTGCAGAACTAGCAGAAGTTAATGAGGTAACTCTGTTTCGTCAGTTTGGAAGCAAGCAGGGCTTGCTTTTGTCGGTCATTGAAGAGGCTGCTGTATTTGCTAAGTTGGGTCAAACTTTGGTCGATCGGGCAAATCAGACTAGCAACATCCACCAAGCGCTCAATGACTACGCTATTGCCTGTTTAGAGGCCCTAGAACGGGTTCCGGAAGTCGTGCGATCGGTGGTGGGCGAAGCGGGACAGTACCCGGCAGAAAACCGTGCGGCGCTGGGTAGAGGCTTTACGGAAGTCAACCGCTACGCAGCGGAATATTTTGCTGCTGCGATCGATCGCGAACAGTTGCACGCCCATGTGACTGCCGACAAGCTGGCTAGTTTGCTCAACGGAATGTTGCTGGGATACGCGGTGATTGAGTTTACTAGCGAGTCTCACGAACTTTGGCAGGATCGGGAGGATTTTTTGGAGAATTTGCTCGCGCTGTTTTTGCACGGGGCTGTATCGTCTGCCGATCGCGTCCAGTCTGAAGTTGAGTTCGATCGAGTCACCGCAAAGGCCCAAAGAGAACAACAGGAGAATGTTAATTTTTTGAGTGCGAACCAACAGGTGGAATCTGAGATTTGGCCAGCATCTGGAGGGTTTGGCGCCAAAATTCGCGACAGCCCGGCCCAAAATCAATTTGCTGTCAAATCGGAGTTAGCGATCGAAAAAACTGCTGGGGAAAATGTGTCGGATTTGCCCGCAAATTTAGTCGCTGCCATTTTGCAGCGGGCTAAAAAGCTGGGAATGCAAGAATATGCTTTAGCATACGTTTTGTTTGGATCGGGATTGAGTGCCAATGAGATTGTTGACTTGGGACGATCGCACCACATTAGCGATTCTCGCCAACAATTGCTGCAAGTCACCCAAGGTTTGGGGCGGCAAGTTCCCGTAAATCAGTGGATTTTGGGCAAGCGCTACGGTTCTTATACTAACAACCCGCTAACTCAGTGGTTGAAAAGCCGCAAAGACAGCGAATCAGCTTTGTTTTTAAATCGAACTGGAAAACGGCTGTCGGAAAATGAGTTAGTGCAGTTGTGGGAAGAAATGACTGCGGGATTGCTTGGTGTTGAAGCAGAGGCGATCGCGATCGAACAAACTCAACAAACCTGGTGCGTGGAGATGTTAATGCGGGGTATGAATTTGGAAGATATGCAGATATTGACTGGGTGGGATGCTGCTAAGTTGCAGCCTTACGCGCGCAGATCCAGGGAAAAAACTGCTTTAGAACAGGCGATTCGTCTCGATCGCAAAGCCTAGACAAATCAAACTACCATCATAAGATTGGCTCGATCGTTCGGAATGCAAGTCCTTAAAATTCAAGGACTAAAGTCCTCACTACCAACAATTTTTTATGACTGTATGATGAACACTCCTGAACCTTCATTAACTAAAACCGAATTAAGAAAATCGCTCCTAAACACCCGCAAATCCCTACCAGCCCAAGAATGGACACAAAAGAGCGAGATCCTTTGCAACCACCTGCACAACTCGCCCCTATTTACCCAAGCAAAAACAATCCTCGCCTACTTTAGCTTTCGCCAAGAACCAGATTTAAGTCCCCTATTTGCCACCCCTAAAAAATGGGGATTTCCCCGCTGTGTCGGCAAAGAGCTATCCTGGCACGTCTGGCAGCCCGGAGATGCTTTACATACTGGAGCTTATGGCATCCTAGAACCACTGCCGGATGCTCCAAAAATAGAGGATTCAGAAGTAGATTTAATCCTCGTACCCGCTGTAGGTTGCGATGTTCGCGGCTATCGCTTGGGCTACGGTGGCGGCTATTACGATCGAATGTTCAGTTTAGCTGAGTGGGAATCAAAAATGGCGATCGGCACAATCTTTGAATTTGCCTTGCTAGCCCAGCTACCGGTTGACTCCTGGGACAAACGGCTGCACGGAATTTGTACCGAAAGTGGGTTAAAAATGATACAGCAGAAATCTTAAACGGGCATAAACAAATTAATTTTTCGCAATTAAGTCTATAACAGTTATTGATTTGTATCGTTATTATCCAGAGTTGAATCGAGCCGTTTGACAGAGTTCAACCAGATCGCAAACCGAGGTTTGAACAGGCACTCAAACCTCGATTCGCATTGATAATTTCGCCTCGCGGCCCCGGTGGTCTAGATAGCCAGGAAATGGGAACTGTTGAGGGAAGCTGCTGGCACGCCAGTTAAAACCGCTAAGACTTCATTGGTAGCAGTTACCTTGATGATGGTATTAGCAAGATTGGAGTCTGGGGCAATAGTTAGCTGAGCAAATGTCAAGCCGCCCGTCAAGCCCAGAATATCCTTATTGCCACCTGTGGAAGTGAAGTCAAGTAAAGTATCAACTCCGTTTCCAGAAGCAAAAACAAATAAGTCTTGGCCGTTTCCGCCCGTGAGGGTGTCGTCACCGATTCCGCCCGTGAGGGTGTCTTTGTTAGCCCCAGCGTCTAACCAGTCATCACCAGATCCACCTAAGAGGAAATCAGTGCCATTTTGACCGGTGAGGGTGTCGTTGCCGGCTTCACCGTCGAGGTAATCATTGCCCGTGTCGCCGTTGAGGCTGTCGTTGCCAGCAGCACCGAGAAGGGTGTCATCGCCTGCATTGCCAATCAGGGTGTCATCACCTGCATTGCCAATCAGGGAACTGGAGCCTGAGTTACCTATTAGGAGGATACCAGGGACGGGGGAAGGTGCAGGTGTGGGCGTTACCGATGGTGTCGGTGTTGTCGATGGTGTGGGCGTTACCGATGGTGTCGGTGTTGTCGATGGTGTCGGTGTTGTCGATGGTGTCGGTGTTGTCGATGGTGTGGGCGTTACCGATGGTGTCGGTGTTACCGATGGTGTGGGCGTTACCGATGGTGTCGGTGTTGTCGATGGTGTGGGCGTTACCAATGGTGTCGGTGTTGTCGATGGTGTGGGCGTTACCAATGGTGTCGGTGTTGTCGATGGTGTGGGCGTTACCGATGGTGTCGGTGTTGTCGATGGTGTCGGTGTTACCGATGGTGTTGGTGTTGTCGATGGTGTCGGTGTTACCGATGGTGTTGGTGTTACCGCAGGTGTTGGTGTTACCGATGGTGTTGGTGTTACCGCAGGTGTTGGTGTTACCGCAGGTGCAGGTGTTACCGCAGGTGTTGGTGTTGTCGATGGTGTTGGTGTTTCCGCAGGCGTTGGTGTTTCCACAGGTGCAGGTGTTTCCGCAGGCGTTGGTTTTTTCCCTGGCGTGGGTGTTTCCGCAGGCGTTGGTTTTTTCCCTGGCGTGGGTGTTTCCGCAAGCGTTGGTTTTTTCCCTGGCGTGGGTGTTTCCGCAGGCGTTGGTGCGATCGCAGGTGCAGGCGTTACCGATGGTGTGGGTGTTGTTGGCGAAGCGAATTGCACGTTTTTGAGGATGGCCAGAAGTTCGTTATTTTTACCTTTGCCACGCCAGACTAAGGTATCTTTGGCATTTTCACCGGTGCCGTTGGTAAACTCTAATTCGTCATTTCTCAGTCCCTTCACCACACCTAGATTATCTTGACCGATCGCGTAATCCCAAATGATATCTACTCCCTCACCGGGCGAAAGCATGAAGATATCTTGACCGCCACCACCATAGAGGTTATCGTTGCCGACTTCGCCGTAGATTACGTCGTTGCCGTTGCCGCCAAGGATGAAATCATCGCCGCTGTCTCCGTAGAGGGTGTCACCATCTTCGTTACCTAAGAGGGTGTCATTGCCTGCACCCCCCTGAATCAGGTCGAAACCTGCACCGCCATCGAGGGTGTCGTTGCCGGAACTGCCTTCGAGGATGTCGTCGTCTCCGCCGCCGTCCATGTTGTCGTCGCCGGAACGACCTAACAGAGTGTCTTTGCCGTCGCCACCGAGTAAGAAGTCGTTGCCTTCGCGGCCGTCGATGTCGTCGTCGCCGCTACCGCCAATCAAAGTGTCTTCGCCGACTTTGCCATCGAGGATGTCGTTGCCACCTAAGCCGCTGATGACGTTGGGGCCGTTGTCGCCGATGAGAGTGTCGTTGTAGTTGGAACCTTCCAGGTTTTCGACGTTTTCGATTCTGTCGCCTTCGGCATCGCCTCCTACGCCTCGGCCTGGTTGCAGGTGAACGTATACGGGTGATTTTGAGTCAAAGTAGGAAACGGTGTCGTCTCCGGTGCCGCCGTCTTGGAAGTCGGCACCGGGGCCACCGACGAGAAAATCATTGCCGCTGTCTCCGTAAAGGCGATCGTTATCTTCGCCTCCAAATAAGCTGTCGTCGCCTGCATCGCCGTGTAGGGTGTCTTTGCCGGTTTCGCCGTAAATCAGGTCGATCGCATCTCCACCGCTCATTTGGTCGTCACCGCTGCCACCGTAGAGGGTGTCGCTGTCGGCATCCCCGGCCATGATGTCATTGTCAGCATCGCCGTAGAGGAGGTCGGCACTGTTGCCACCGCTGAGGGTGTCGGTGCCGTTACCGCCGTAGAGGAGGTCTTCGGCGTTGTCTCCTGCTAGTTGGTCGTTGCCGTCTTCGCCGTAGAGGGTGTCAGTATCTTCGCCACCATTCATTCGATCGTTGCCGCCACCGCCGTACAGGGTATCGCTACCGCTGTCGCCGGTCATGATGTCGCTGTCAGCATCGCCGTAGAGGAGGTCAGCATTGTTGCCACCGCTGAGGGTGTCGGTGCCATTACCTCCGTAGATCAGGTCTTCGGCGTTGTCTCCTGCTAATCGATCGTTGCCATCTTCGCCGTAGAGGGTGTCCGTGTCTTCGCCACCATTCATTTCGTCGTTGCCAGTACCGCCGTAGAGGGTATCGCTACCGTTGTCGCCGGCCATTACGTCGTTGTCGCCGTCGCCGTAGAGTACGTCTTTGTCGTCACCGCCGCTGAGAGTGTCGTTACCAGCGTCGCCGTGCAGGATGTCTCGGCCTTGTTCGCCGAAAAGTCGATCGGCCCCGTCGTTGCCGTTGAGAATATCGTCGCCGGTGTTGCCGTTGAGGAAATCGTCGCCGGCGTTGCCGTTCAAGATGTCGTTGTCTTCGTTGCCGAAGAGTTGGTCATTACCGTCGCCACCGTTGAGGTTATCTTGTCCGATTTGACCGAAAAGGCGATCGTTACCTGCATCACCGTTGAGGAGGTCGTTACCGTTTCCGCCTTCTAGGAGGTCGTCGTCTTCGTTACCGTTGAGTCGATCGGCACCTTCGCCGCCGTAGAGGCTGTCATTGCCTGCATTACCGTTGAGTAGGTCTTCGCCGTCGTCGCCGTAGAGGTTGTCGGTACCGTCGCCACCATTTAGGGAGTCGTTGCCCGTGTCGCCGTGTAGGAGGTCGTTTCCGCTGTCGCCTTGCAGGAGGTCGTTGTCTTCGTTGCCATTGAGTAAGTCTTGGCCATCGCCTCCTGAGAGGATATCATTTCCGCTATTGCCTGCTAGTTGGTCGTCCCCTTGTTGACCGTATAGTTCATCGGCATCTTGACCGCCATTGAGGATGTCGTTATCTTTTCCTCCGTAGAGGAAATCATTACCCGAATCTCCGTTTAATAGGTCAAACCCTTCACCGCCATTAAGGGAATCGCTGTTATCGCCGCCGTTGAGGAAATCGTTTCCCTGTTCGCCATAGGCAATGTCGTTACCACTATCTCCATTGAGGGTGTCGTTGTCGAGGCCACCACTCAGGAAGTCATTATCATTACCACCGTTGAGGAGGTCTGTTCCTTCAGCGCCGTAGAGGTTGTCATTGCCTGCATCTCCGTTGATTACATCATTCCCTAGTTCGCCGTAGAGTTCGTCAGCATCATCTCCACCAGATAGAAAGTCATTGTCTTTGCCACCATATAGGAAGTCATTACCTGCATCCCCATTCAAAATATCAGCATCCTCTTGACCAAAAAGTTGATCTTGGTCATTGCCACCATTGAGATTATCTGAACCAATGCCACCTAACAGAGTGTCATTATCGGCATCGCCATATAGATAGTCATTGCCATTCCCGCCATCCACTCGATCGTTACCACTATCACCATGAAGGCTATCATTACCATCGGGTAAACTCGAATCAAATTCGATAGTCAATGAATCATCGGCGTTGTCATTGAGTGTACTATCAACAGGGATGTTGTTATCTAGGCTGTTATCCTCAGCCGGAGTAAGGAAAGCACTTGATGGAGTGCTTGTACTAGCAATTTTGGGAGAAGCTGGAATAATTTCGTCTCCCTGTTGCAAGTCCTTAAAATCTCCGCCGCCATACAATTTGTCATCATCTTGACCGCCATAAATAATGTCGTTATTTTTTCCTCCAGCTATAAGATCACGACCTTTGTTGCCATATACGACATTTGCTGCTTGATTCCCAATAATGAAGTCATTTCCCTGTGAACCTCTTAGGTTTTCGATAGTAGCATCCAATGTAGGAATACCAGGGACATAGGGAGGATTGTAAGCAAGTGCAATACCATAAGCATGAGTTTTGTATTTTTTATTGTCTGTATTAAAGGCATAATATGTCGCTGTATTATAAGCCGATGCTTCAGTCAGAAACCCGCCCGGCTTCATATCGAAAATATAGTCTAAAGGAATTTTATCATTCCGAGGGATAGAATTGTATATCTCTCTAGTATTTTTCTCTATTGTGTTGCCATTAGCTACAAGAGAAGAAAAATCTAATGTGTCTATGCCCTTGGTATCCCACAAAGTCTTTTTTACCTTGGGTATGCTATTATAATAAACGTAATAATCTTGTGGATTGTTAGCTCGTGCTCCATACATATATTGTAATGCCAGAATATCATAGGGCATCAACGACACAGCATGGGAACCATTATATGCAGCTTGAGGCCCGAAATATTTCCAATTATAAGGTTGAAAGTTATATGTCATTACTGTATTGCTGTTGTTTTCTTCAGCACCAGGTAATTTATTATCCCCATCAAATGGATGTTTTAATCCTAAAATATGACCTATTTCATGGATTATTGCTGAATAGCCCAAACTGCCATACCCTTTGGAAAAATTAACAGCATTCGTGTCTAAAAATACATCACCATTTATGTGAAAGAAACTAGGATTATCGTTTGGTGGCTTTGCTCCTGGAAATACTCCTGCTCCATCTACTTTTTCTAATTTTCCATCCTTATTCTTCTGAAAAAAAGGGCTTCTTGACATAAACCGGAGAGTTCCATATTTAACAGTTTCTATAGGGTTATCCCAAGTATCTCTCCTAACATTTTCTGGATCGACGATCGAAAAGTTGAGGGGAACATACGAACTAATACCAGCAAGAATGTTAGTAATAGAATTTTGGATATCCCATGACAAAGGAGTGATTTTTTCCTCAGTCTCACTCATGAATTCTCCAACATAAAGTTTTGCGGATTCAGGGGTAACAAAACTGTAAGTAATATTGCTATCTGACCATTTTTCATTAGACAATAAAGAATTTATTAATAAATTTTCCGTTTTTATGACTTCTTTGGTTGCATGATTAACAGATGAATTTGGCATATTACTTTCCTCAATTATGTAAGTTTAAAGTAGAATAGCAAGAGAAACTAGGAGATAGTTCACAATTTTGATTGTGATAGTGCTAGAAGGTGTTTTCTTTCTCCTGGGAGGGCGAAGCATTCGGGTACAAAACATCGGTTTTTCGCGGTAAGTTATCCGCCCGAATGCTGAACCCCTATTATACCTATCCAGGGCTATTTCATTCTCAAGAAAACGATAATTTTGCAGGGATCGCATCCCCGTGCCGACCCTCTTCCCCGACATTTTGTATGTGTTTGAGAGTTCGGGCGGGCACGGGGGCACCGCCCCTACAAGAGAATGAAATAGCCCTGTATACCTATCGGGGTGAACCCCTAATTTTTATGCCGCCTTGCCGAATTTGTTACAAAACTTTGCATAAAGCCCGTGACATCAAAATACGCCCCTGGAAAATTCCCCAGTGCGCCCTTCGCTAAAATCTTTAATATCAATCTCCAAACACCCCCAAAATAGAAAATTTGTAACCTCTGTGTATATGTCAGTCTCAGCCCGCGACTTTTATGCAAAATCTCGGGTTTTGTTACAAAACTTTACAAAAAAACTAGCCACACCAAATTACGCCCCTGGAAAATTCCCAAGCACGCCCTTCCCTAAACCATTTCAATAATCATTCTCATGCACCCCCAAAATAGAAATTGCGTAACTTCGATCGCTCTCTGTTTTTCTTCCGAACTGAGACTAATTCGTATTTACTAGCAAAATTACACCAAAACTACGTTTAGGGAAACCATGTAACCCCCCGATCGCCCTTAATTTCTCTCATTGGTGCGATCGCGCTAATTACGCACTCCTAAAATCTTGTATAAATATCTAAGTACAACTGCTAATTTACCCGCAAAAAAACCGGTTCTTTACTATTACTTCACACAAACTTGATTTTTTTATCGTAAATATGGCGTTGGGTAAGCAAGCGCGATCGCTCAACTCAGTATTTTCACTGAATCCCTGCTACAACATAATTATCATGAAACCATGACATCAAGGCACAGGTCGCCTCTTGGGGAAATAGGGCTGACACACGGGCGCTCTACTACCATTATTTCCTGTAGTAACCCTGACGATTGTTGAGAGAACATCGTACTGCAAGTCCTATTCCGCTATCCTTTTAATCTAGAATCTCAAATCCAAAATCTAAAATGGTATAATTTATGGCCCAGCGCTACGTTCGAGTTAAAACAACACAAGGACACATCCACTACGGTTTGCTGCAACTTAGCCGCAGCGTTCAAGTATTTGATGCACCACCCTGGTTAAAAGGACAACCAACAGATTTGGAACTTTCACCAGATAGTTACCAAATTCTCGCCCCGTGCTCTCCCTCAAAAATTGTAGCCGTCGGCAAAAATTATGTCGATCACGCCGCCGAGATGGGAACGCCAGTACCCGAAGAACCGCTGCTGTTTTTCAAGCCTCCCAGCGCTGTCATCGCAGCAGGTGCAGCGATTCGCTATCCGCAGCAGTCGGAAAGGGTAGACTACGAAGGAGAATTGGCCCTGGTAATTGGCGAACACTGTACCAACTGCACTCCCCAACAAGCACATGGCAAAATTTGGGGTTACACAATAGCCAACGACGTAACCGCCAGAGATTTGCAAAAGCGAGACAACCAGTGGGCGAGAGCCAAAGGGTTTGATACGTTTTGTCCTTTGGGGCCTTGGATTGTGCGCGAATTGAGTCCTGCTGCACAGTTACAGACTTTTGTCAATGGGAGCGATCGACCGACACAGTCATCTCAGATCGATCGCATGGTATTTTCCCCAGACTTTCTCGTCTCCTATATCAGTCAAATCATGACCCTAAATCCCGGCGATGTGATACTAACTGGAACACCCCAAGGAGTTGGGCCGCTGCAAATAGGCGATCGAGTTCGCATTGAAATTGAAGGCATCGGCAGTCTTGAAAATATCGTAGTTATTGGTTATTAGTTATTGGTTATTGGTTATTGGTTATTGGTTATTGGTTATTGGTTATTGGTTATTAGGTTTGATCCGAATAAATAACAAATAACAACCAACCAATAACAATCAACAAATAACAACCAACAAATAACAACCAACAAATAACCAATAACTACTTACTAACGTACCTGCATATAAACAGCATCAGAAATGGGAGGAATCTCTGCATAGCGTCCCAAAGCCGATTGAACCACTGCATAGAAAAATGCAGCTAAAGCGCCTAAAAACACCATATTATACAGAGTCTCTGCAATAAATGCGACTTGGAAGCCTTTTGCAAAAATTGGCAAAACCAAACCGCAGAGCATCAAAACAATGTCTAAAAGAATCGCCTGCATCGCATTAAAGCGAATGAAGTGACTGATGTTTTCGTTTCTAACTACTCCTAAATACAGGGCAAAGAAAATAACCAAGCTAGCAAAGGGCAAACTATAAATTTGCATCAATGGAGATAGCGGTATCAACAACAGTTGCAGGACAGGAAACTGTGTAAACAGAAACCTACCAAAGGCAAGCCCGTCAATCAGCGGCAGCAAGTAAGGCAAAGAAGCAAAAATCCGGTCTGGAACAGTCGTAGATCCGCGCCAAGTCATAATGAACTCTCCTGAGTCGATCGACTAAATATCAATTCCCATTAAACTCAGGATAACGCAGCAGCAGGCAAGCGTTCCGACTCGCCCGGAATTTGCCCACACCCACAGCCGAGTAGATTCAGGGGTACTTATATCAAGTCGGGTTCAACAGTCACCATTCCCGATGCCCCATTTCTGATGCCCTCTTTGCCCAATTCCCCATGCCCTGTTTGGCCCATGCCCCATGCCCTGTTTGGCCGATGATTATTTAATATTGGCAATGACGAAGCCCATTTGACACTCGTATCGATCGGGCAAATTTTCCGTAGGTTTGGCAACTGGATGACCGCAGCGAAGCTCTCCACCGCTCCAGCGCGGTTGGCCAGTGCGATCGGCAAGCACACAACTTTGGCAAACACACTGAGGGGCAAGCATCTGATTTTCCATTAGAATGACTAACATTTGATACCTCCGGCAGGTTTCACACCAGTAATTTCATTGTATGTCAGGAATTTGGGACAAACGGCTTAACCTGAACACAACGTAATATTTCTGTCAATGGTGCGAAATCCGTAGTAGGCTAAAAGATCCCCAATTCCCAATCCCAAAATTGTCAAAAGGTTGATTATTGTGACGGACACTAACTTAGACTTCCTTTCCAAAACCGATCCGCTAATTGCCGATTTAATCGGGCAAGAACTCCAGCGGCAGCGAGATCACCTAGAACTGATCGCCAGCGAAAACTTTACCTCCGCAGCCGTAATGGCTGCTCAAGGCTCAGTTTTGACCAATAAATACGCCGAAGGATTGCCAACCAAACGCTACTACGGCGGTTGCGAATTTATTGACGGCATCGAGCAAATCGCGATCGATCGCGCTAAAGAACTCTTTGGCGCAGCCCACGCCAACGTCCAACCTCACTCCGGCGCTCAAGCTAACTTTGCAGTATTTTTGAGCTTGCTAGAGCCAGGGGACGGAATTATGGGCATGGATTTGTCCCACGGCGGACACTTGACTCACGGTTCGCCGGTTAATGTATCCGGTAAATGGTTTAAAGCTTTTCACTACGGCGTCAGCCAAGAAACAGAACAGCTCGACTACGACGAAATTTTGGCACAGGCTAAAGCAAACCGACCAAAATTGCTGATTTGCGGCTATTCAGCATATTCGCGAATTATCAACTTTGAAAAGTTTAGAGCGATCGCCGACGAAATTGGAGCTTACCTGCTCGCCGACATCGCCCACATTGCCGGGTTAGTCGCCACAGGCCACCATCCCAGCCCCCTCGCCCACTGTCACGCAGTCACCACCACCACTCACAAAACCCTGCGCGGCCCCCGTGGCGGCTTGATTTTGACCAATGACCCCGAACTGGGCAAAAAGTTCGACAAATCAGTATTTCCCGGCACTCAAGGCGGCCCCTTAGAGCACGTGATTGCGGGCAAAGCTGTAGCTTTCGGCGAAGCATTAAAACCGGAATTTAAAACTTATTCCGGTCAAGTAATTGAAAATGCGCGGGCTTTAGCTGCACAGTTGCAGCAGCGGGGTTTAAAACTCGTTTCCGGCGGCACCGACAATCATTTAATGCTAGTAGATTTGCGATCGGCAAACATGACAGGCAAGCGAGCCGACCAATTAGTCAGCGGTGTGAATATTACTGCTAATAAAAATACCGTGCCTTTCGATCCGGCATCGCCTTTTGTCACCAGCGGTTTGAGACTCGGTTCGGCTGCGATGACGACGAGGGGAATGGGAACTCCAGAATTTACCGAGATTGGTGATATTATTGCCGATCGACTCCTGAATCCCGAAGATGAAAGCGTCGCCGCTGAATGCCTGAGACGAGTAGCAGCACTGTGCTCACGCTTCCCGTTATACCCGCACTTGTTCTTAAAAGTGCCGGCATTAGCTTAATTTTCCTGATCGGCAATGGGGAATTGGTAGTTGGAAGTGTACGGTTCATCAGTTGACAGTTGACAGTTGACAGTTGACAGCTACCTCTTCCATCGATAGAAGAGGATTGGATCAATGAATCATTTTGTTTGATTTCCCCCGTTTAGGGGGAGGCTTTAGACCTAATTTTTAGGGGTAAAAGAGTAAAAGATCTGAAAAAGATTGAGAGTTGTTCGTTGCGATCTTGATAAGCGGTTTTTATCGAAAATCTCGATCGCAAAAGGCAGTTTTTACTAAAAATATTTGTCGAGCGGGGCTGGTTTGATTAACGGTATTTGTCGATCGCGAAAGATACCGCTCAACTCGGCTCGCTTGGCAAGTATCGATATCGAAAAAGTCGATCGACATTGCGATTGAAAGACGATTAATTCGAGAGTCATCATTTAAAAACCGGACAATTCCCGTCCCAGCAACTTCCACTCCGGCAAATCTCCGCCTCCCAAACCCCCAGTCGCTCTTAAAGATGTTTGCTTGTGATAAGCCATCCCAAATGTAGTAGACTCTGCCTGACACCCTAATTGCCCCGCACTATTTAAAATTGATTTCAGATGCCGTATCAGTATCTGTACCACGTAATAGCTTTTCTGGTTTCTGCAAGCGTCGTCCTCTGGAGTACGCCAATAGTTAAAAAAATTGGTCTCAAAAGCGGGCGAGTCGATCGGCCAGGCGAGCGAAAAGTCCACCAGCGCCCCATGGTACGCTTGGGAGGAGTCTCTATCTTTCTCGGCACTCTGATTGCCCTGTTATTTGTCTGGATCTGTGGAGGCTTCATCGATGCTAACGGACAAGTTCTCAATCCCAAAGACGAATACGAAATTTGGGGAGTCACCCTCGGCGGCATCGGATTCTTCCTCATCGGTTTAGCAGACGACCTATTTTCGCTCTCGGCCATAAAACGCTTGCTCATGCAAGTTGGCGTATCCACCATCGTTTGGATGGCAGGAGTACAAATTGAGTTTCTAACAGTTCCTTCCCTAGGACTGACGGATCTTGGCTGGCTGAGCTTGCCCATTACGGTGATTTGGCTTGTCGGTATGGCCAACGCCATCAACTGGATTGACGGTTTGGACGGTTTAGCAGCCGGAGTTTCTGGGATTGCAGCAGTTGTAATGCTGATTGTCAGTTTGTCGATGCACCAACCGGCGGCTGCCTTAATTGCAGCAGCTTTAGCTGGGGGGGCATTGGGATTTCTGCGCTACAACTTCAATCCGGCTCAAATCTTTATGGGAGATGGCGGGGCTTATTTTATCGGGTTTACTCTGGCTGGAGTCGGAGTAATTGGGTTAGTTAAAACTACGGCTGTTACTTCTGTGTTGCTGCCATATTTAATCTTAGCTGTACCGATTTTAGATATGTCGGCGGTGATTCTCGATCGACTCCGTAACGGCAAATCACCCTTTATTGCTGACAAACGCCACCTGCACCACCGACTCCTAGAAGCCGGACTATCCCATAGATTTGCGGTTTTATTTATTTACTCGCTGACTCTTTGGGTAGGAAGTTTAGCCCTAGCTTTTTCGGTTCCAAGCGGCATAGTTTACGCTATGGGAGCTACAAGTTTGCTGGGATACGCTAGCTGGAAAGTTTGGAGACACGCAAGATAGTTGACAGTTGACAGTTGACAGTTGACGGTTGACAGTTGACGGTTGACAGTTGACGGTTGACGGTTGTTAGTAAGAATCACCAATCACCAATCACTAATACCCGATGCCCGATGCCCGATGCCCGATGCCCAATTCCCAATTCCCAATTCCCAATGCCCAATTCCCAATCTAAAATCCAATAATGGTTGCTGAAATTATTTGTGTTGGTACTGAATTGCTGTTAGGCGATATTCTTAATAGCAATTCCCAGTTTTTAGCGAAAGAATTAGCGAGTTTGGGAATTCCTCACTACTATCAAACAGTAGTGGGGGACAATCCCGATCGCATTAAACAGGTGATAGAAATAGCTATAGGTCGATCGCAACTTTTGCTCTTCACCGGAGGCCTGGGCCCAACACCAGACGACCTCACAGTCGAAACAATCGCCGATTATTTTGGTGTTCCTCTCATCGAAAGGCCGGAAATTATCGCCGATATCGAACAAAAATTTGCTCAACGGGGACGCACCATGAGCAAGAGCAACCGCAAACAAGCCTTAATCCCCGAAGGTGCGGACATTCTATCAAACCGCACAGGTTCTGCACCGGGGATTATTTGGCAGCCTGTTCCCAACGTCACAATAATGACATTTCCCGGCGTACCGACGGAAATGCACTTGATGTGGCAAGAAATAGCTGTTCCTTACTTGAAAAATAACGGTTGGTGCAGCTCAACTATTTGCAGTCGCACGTTGAAATTTTGGGGAATTGCTGAGTCTGCACTCGCGGAAAAAGTAGATAGTTTTCTAAATTTAACTAATCCTACTGTTGCTCCCTACGCCAATCACGGCGAGGTCAAACTGCGAATTTCCGCCCGCGCTGAGTCGGAAGTGGCGGCGAAAAAGTTAATTGAGCCGATCGAACAACAGTTGCTCCAGATTGCTGGCCTAGACTGTTACGGTGCCGATACCGATACCCTCGCCTCCACTGTCGGTAAATTGTTGCTGTTGGCTGGCGAAACTCTTAGCGTGGCTGAATCCTGCACGGGAGGTGGGTTGGGAGCGATGCTGACTGGTGTTGCCGGCAGTTCGAGATATTTTTTGGGCGGGGTAATTTCCTATGACGATCGGGTTAAGGAAAGATTATTAGGTGTTAATCCCCAAGATTTAGCCGAATTTGGGGCAGTCAGCACCAGCGTGGCAAAACAAATGGCTGCGGGAGTGCGCGCTAGCCTTAACACTGATTGGGGATTGAGCATTACAGGCATCGCTGGGCCAGGAGGCGGCACCGATGCTAAACCTGTCGGACTGGTTTATATCGGTTTAGCGGGCCCCAACGGCGAGGCTGAAAGTTTTGAATACCGCTTCGGCTATGCCCGCACTCGCGATTGGATTAGAAATCTCAGTAGCTGTACCGCGCTCGATCGGCTGCGGCGTAAATTATTATTGGCAAAAGCATAGAAAACCTCTAACACTTTGTCAATTGTCAATACTCAGCCGTAAGCTTAAGCTTTATTTAATAATTGCAATCCGAGATATTTCAGTAATTTTCCCCTTGCCTATTGATTATCTGTAAAGATTCGTTATGATAATAAGATAGGGCTGATTGGCAAATATACTGACTCTCTGCTTTGCTTAAAAGCGTTGCTCCCAACAACCAGCAAGCGAGAAAGCAAGTTTGACCTTGGATTTCAAAGTCGTGCTTGCTTATTTTCAGAGATTTAGCCGTCGGTTTAGCAATCTAGACTATAAAAAAAGGAGCTATCCGTTCAATGGAAGACATTGAAAAGGTGCTGGAACAAATTAAAGAATGGGTTCGCAAGCTGATAGAAGGACTGCTGAATCCAGAAGCTCAACCGGAACTCGAACCGATTCCTATTCCAGTCAACCAACCCAGGCATCGCCGGTAGTCGGGACTAGATGTGAAATCTGAGGTTTGAGGTTTGAGGTTGAAGGCTGGTTCTAAATCCCAAGTCAAAATTCTCATAAATCTCCTAAACTTTGTTGCGCTGGAATTTTTAAAATTGTTAAATATCCTGGTACTTCACGGCCCTAATCTGAATCTATTGGGTCAGCGAGAACCTGGAGTTTATGGTTCTGCGACTTTAAATGATATCAACAAGTTGCTAGAACGAGAAGCGCAAGCCCTCCAGGTGCAAGTCTCTATTCAGCAGTCGAATCATGAAGGGGTTTTGGTGGATGCAATTCACTCGATGTTAGGGCAGCACCAAGGCTTGTTGATTAACGCTGGAGCTTATACTCATACGAGTGTGGCAATTAGAGACGCGATCGCCGCTGTGAATATCCCTGCGGTGGAAGTTCATTTGAGCAATATTTACCGACGGGAAGCTTTTCGGCACCACTCGTATATCGCAGCGGTGGCGATCGGGCAAATCAGCGGTTTTGGCTCAGAAAGTTATCGGCTGGGGCTGCAAGCTCTAGTTAGTTATCTGATTAAAAATTAAAATTTCACCGATTTTTGCTATCCACCAATCACCGGACATAACTGGACAACCATTAACTAAAGGTGAAGAGATAGCCAGCCTCAGTTACAACTACGTTTTCAGGGTGATGACACCTACAGGTACTTTCCAGCCTGTGGCTCTGTCGTCAATCGTTAAACATCTGTATTTGGTTAAAGAAGTGCGGTTGACTCAACAAGCCCTGAAAACATTGGCGAGGAAAACATTACCCGAGCAATCGGAGGACGATTATGTCTAATTTTGTCTTCGTTTTAGACACAAACAAACAACCGTTAGATCCTGTAACTTCAGGTCTTGCCAGACGGATGTTAACTCAAGGTAAAGCAGCAGTTTACAAACGTTATCCGTTCACAATAATCCTGAAGTATTCCTGTGACAAACCGCAAACAAAGTCACACGAAATTAAGCTCGATCCCGGCTCGAAAACCACAGGATTAGCACTACTGCAAGGTGACGAGGTAATCTGGGCAGCCGAGTTAGCTCATCGGGGAAATCACATCACTGGTGACTTAGCATCCCGATCCGCAATTCGTCGCAACCGCAGGAATCGCAAGACTAGATACCGTCAACCTAGGTTTCTCAATCGTACTCGCACTCCCGGATGGTTGCCACCTAGTTTAGCCTCAAGAGTATCGAATATTGTGACTTGGGTGAATCGATTGCGACGGTATGTTCCTGTAACAGCTATATCTCAAGAGTTAGTTAAATTCGACACCCAAGCCATGTTGGCTCCTGAAATATCAGGAATTGAATATACTCAAGGCGAACTAGCAGGTTATGAAATCCGACAATATTTGTTAGAAAAATGGGGCAGAAAATGTGCTTACTGCGGTGTAAAAAATACCCCTTTAGAAGTCGAACACATTCACCCTAAGTCAAAGGGAGGAAGTTCGCGGGTGTCGAATCTGACTCTTGCCTGTAGAAACTGCAATCTGGCTAAATGCAATCGAGATATCAAAGATTTTCTCTCGGAAAAACCCGACATTTTATCGAGAGTTTTAAAATTTGCTTGCTTGCCATTGAAAGATGCAGCAGTAGTGAATTCTACTCGATGGTCGCTGTTTGAGAAACTCCAACAAACAGGCTTGCCAGTAACAACGGGTACGGGAGGGCGCACTCAGTACAATCGAACTCGAATGGGACTGCCTAAAAGTCACTGGCTGGATGCTGCCTGTGTAGGTGAAGTCGAACAACTGGTGATACTGACAAGGCAACCATTACTGATAACCGCTAAAGGATGGGGTAACCGTCAAATGTGTACGCCCAATAAATACGGGTTTCCCAACAAGCATAGAACTAGGTGTAAGACTTTTTTTGGGTTCCAGACTGGAGATATGGTGAGAGCAGTTTTGCCGAGTGGGAAATTTGCAGGTACTCATGTTGGTAGGTTGGCAGTTAGAGAGAGTGGAGTCTTTGATTTAAGGACAGCTTGGGGAAAAATTAGCCCCGTGCGTCACAAATACTGCAAAACTGTTCACCGCAATGATGGTTATATGTATGGGTTTTCCACTCTTGTCCGCTATTAGAGGCGATTAGATGCGTACCGATCGGATGAGGGCCGGTTTTAGATGGAAAACCAGCCCTTATATGTTTGGGTTTAATTAAAATTAATCAGAAGAATGGTTCAACAGTTGACAGTTGACAGTTGACAGTTGACAGTTTGAAGGCAACCTCTACCATTAAGTCCGAGAATTAGAGTAATAAATAGTCTGATTTTAATTTCTCCCTCAAAGACTTGGGGCTTTCAACCAATTCTTTCTGGTAATGGGCATCGGCTAAAGAGGGCATCGGGCATCGGGTAATGGGTAATGGGTAATGGGTAATAGTTACTTGTTAGTGATTTTTATAATAACCAATTCGCAATTCCCTGTTTGACCAATTCGCAATTCCCTATTCCCAATTCCCTGTTTGACCAATTCGCAATTCCCTATTCCCAATTCCCTACTAATTACCGATTACCAATTACTAGCAACTTGAGTTGAATTCAAATGCGGCATTCCCTGTTGAGCAAGTTTCAAGGAACCATCCTGGGGGCACTTTTAGGAGACTCTATAGGCCTGCAATACCAGAGGCAACTAGCGGGTATCCCCCCCCAAACAGAAGACTTGCAGCCGATTTTACAACTGACGAAACACCAACTATTGACCCTGAGTGGGGCAACATTAGCCCTGAATTCTCCCAACACCAAAATACTCAGGGGCAAATACTCCGAATGCGGGAGACTTGCAGTAGCGTGGACTCAAAGTTTAATTCGGTGTAATGGTTTAGATTTAAAAGATTGGCGCGATACTTGGGAATTATTGGCAAAGTCCGAAATCTACCAGTCTCCAAATACAGAGTTTCAAAGCCTGCTTAACCCTAGTGAAGCTGCGGTTGCTGCGCTGCCATGCGTGATGTTTTTTCACGAAAATAAAGCCAAGCTGCGAGAAAAAATAATGCTGGCGACAGATGTTTTGCCCAAGGAAAATCAGGCAGAATTGCAGACAGCAGTGTTAGCTACAGGATATGCGATCGCCCGATCGCTCAAACAAAGACTTGACCCCGCCACAGCGATCGAACAAACCATTGCCTACCTAAACATAGATACTGCCTTAACCGAGTTGCTGCGGCAAGTGCAAATACTACTAGAACAGGGAGCAGATTTAGAAACAGCCACCACTCACCTGTGCAAAAGCGCCACAGCGTTGCGAGGAAAACCAGAAGAGGGCGAGAAAAAATCAGAAACTGACTCAATTGTCAATCCAGGAAATTTTATTCCCATTGCCCTAGCTTTCTACTGCTTCTTGAGCACCCCAGAACACCTACGCTTGTCAGTAGTGCGGGCAGCCCGCTGCGGGATAGCGGGACAACTCACCTGCGCTTTGACGGGAGCTTTGTCTGGAGCCTACAACGGCGCTGCTGCGATTCCTGTAGAATGGCGACAAGTATTGTCGGCGGTTGAATCGCAGCCGCTAGTCGAGGGGCGAGAACCCTCCCTGTGGGGAACGGGCAGCGATGCAAAAATTTTGGAGTTAGCAAGCAACCTGTTTGCTGTTTGGGCTGGAGTTTACAACCCTTCGGCGGAGCCGGATTCCGCAGCCCTAGCCCGCGCAGTGGCTGCACCTTATGTCATTAGACCTCGAAACATATAAAGTTGGGAGCTTTGAACAGGAGGGGAAAGCAGAAACTATAGCCTTTCTCAAAAAGATGAGGTATGGCTGACAGCTTACATAACCGCTGAAATCAAGAGGGCTCTCTTCCCAACAACGTCCGCGAATCTTTGTGAAAACCGCTATAGCAATTAAGAATTAGCAGTTAACAATTAGCAATTAGCAATTAGCAAGTCACAAGTGACAGCCAAAGGAGAGCGACAATTAAAAATCAACAAGTAACAACTTAAATTGGAGGCGCTTGCTTCCTCAAACCAGATTTCTAGGAGAGTATAGGATTGGGAAACTAGGAATCGACCGAGAAAGCGGGTTTTTAGCCACACCGCACGAGAGCTGTTTGAGATAGACAAAGGCAGGAAATAAGCAGCAGAAGCTTGAGGACACTGCTGGCGTTGTTGGCGACACTTAGATAGAAAATCGATCGGCTGTCGAGTGTCTGGTAAATTAGCCTGCTTGTTTAGAATATTCAGGTACGGTAGTTCGGATAAACTCAATCAAGATGCACAGTCAGAATTTCTGACAAAGCTGCTGAGTAACAGTGATATATCTTCGACACAAATGAATACGCTCTCCTCATTAATGCGACAGATTGAGCAGTTAGGGGCTACGCGCTCGCTGCGCCAACACATTGCTCAAGTGCAAAATGGTGACAGTAAAACAGCCGATCGCCCTGGCGGGCCTCTCCTGAGCCGTTTTTTGCGCCAGAAATGGCCTGGGCCCGAGACTTTTATTAGATTGACAAGTAAAACCTCAAAATCTAGCCTCAAAAATCAGGCTCGTTCCCCGATGTTGGCCCTGGTAGCAGTAGTTTCCCTCAGCAGCACTCTTGGCCACCGCTTCTACAACCAGCCGAAATTGGATGTGGGGACGAAAGCTCCTCAGACGATTAAGGCTCCTGCTAGTGTTAGCATTCCCGATCGCAAAACTACTGAAGAACACCGTTCATCAGCACGAATCGGGGCTGTACCGATATTAATGCTCGATCGCGCGGTCGATCGACAAATCGAGCGAGAATTGCAACAATTTTGGCAACAGGGGAGCCAACTCCGGCGGGCGGTAGGCCCGTTTCCGTTTGCGACGCCCTCGGCGCTCTCAAATGCGGCTCAGGTTTACTTGAGGGGGTGTCCGGAGTGGGAGTGGCGATCGATTTTGGCGCAAGCAGGGGACAACAGTGCAAATTTTGAGCGGTTGAATTTGAATTCCCCGGCAATTGCTGCACCGACGGATAACAAGTCTCAGCAGGATGCGATCGCTCAATTGCAAGCTTACAGCCGATCGGTCCGGGCAGCAGATTTTCAAAGCCTGACAGATAGTATTTCCGAGGCTCGCCGGCGCTATGCGAATGCTGTGGAGGCGCTTGAAAAACCGTCGGTTTCCGCGCTCCGAAAAATTTATGATACTTCCCTGTTTGATTTGTCGGATGCAGCTTGGCAGAAAACCCAAACGGGTATGAGTCGGGTGGCAAAAATGATGCTGGCTCAAGGTATCCCGCAGGGGTTGCCAAAAGAGATTTTGAAAGAAGCTGTGAAGCTGCAAGTCGCAGAGGAAGTGCCGTTAGAGTCCCAAGCTTTGGCGGTTGAGGCTTTAAGTGCGATTTTGCAGCCAAATCTGGTGAGAGATCCCGAGGAAACCAAACAGCTAGCGGAATTGGCGGCGCAAAAGGTGAAACCGGTGACGATCGCCGTAGAGAAGGGCGATATTATTGTTGCAGAAGGAAAACTTATCGCGCAGCAAGATTTTGTATTGCTGGACTATTTTGGTTTGAGCCGGCGGGGTGTAAATTGGTTGGGGCTGGCGGGTTTTGTTTGTTTAGTCGCGGGGGCAATTGCGATCGTGTTGCTGGTAGAAAGGCACTACCGCTTGCGCCGGAGAGATCATTTGCTGTTGCTGCTGCTGACGTTGAGCGCGCCGGTGCTGGTGAGTTTGGGGCTGCCTTGGACGACTTTGCCGGCGATCGGGATTTTAGCAGGCGGCTTCTACGGTTCGGCGGTGGGAGTGACTGTGGTGGGGCTGCTGTCGGCGCTGCTACCCATTGGCTTGGATGTAGAGTTGATTCATTTGGTGGCTAGCGCGGCGGGGGGATTGCTGGGCGCTTTTATGGCCGGAAGATTGCGATCGCGCGAGGAATTGGCTCTTTTGGGCGTGGCTGTCGGCTTGGCTCAGGGCAGTGTCTATCTGGTGGGGACTTTGATTGCTAGCGCTGCTGCGGGTGCGATTTGGTACGTTGTACTCGGTACGGTGGGTTGCCAAAGTTTGGCTGGTTTGGCTTGGAGCGTGGTGGCGATCGGCATCAGCCCTTATTTAGAGCACGTTTTCGACTTGATTACCCCGATCCGGCTAGCGGAACTTGCCAATCCCAACCGCCCGCTGTTAAAGAGGTTGGCTGCCGAAGCTCCGGGGACTTTTCAGCACACGCTGTTTGTGGCTAGTTTGGCCGAGGCTGCGGCGAGGGAACTCGGCTGCAATGTTGAGTTAGTTAGAGCTGGTACGCTATACCACGATATTGGAAAAATGCACGACCCAAGCGGATTTTGCGAAAATCAAATGGGCGGGGGCAACAAACACGATGCAATTAATAACCCTTGGAAGAGCGCCGAAATTATTAAAAAGCACGTTACTGAGGGTTTGGTGATGGCGCGCAAGCATCGATTGCCGAAGGCAATTCAGGCATTTATTCCTGAACATCAAGGCACAATGTTAATTGCTTATTTCTACCATCAAGCGCAGCAAATTGCTGCAAAAGAACCTGAAAATTTAAATATTACTTTGGCAGATGCGGATAATTCAAAGTTAGCAATCGAAACCCGGGAAGTGAGAGAGCAGGATTTTCGCTACGACGGGCCGATTCCGCAGTCGCGGGAAACTGGAATTTTGATGTTGGCTGATTCTTGTGAAGCTGCTTTGCGATCGCTCAAGGATGCCACTCATGAGGAAGCTTTGAATATGGTTAATCGGATTTTGCGGGCTCGCTGGCAGGATAATCAGTTGCTAGATTCGGGTTTGAATCGGGAGGATATGTCTTTAATTGCGGAGATTTTTGTGCGGGTTTGGGAACAGTTCAATCACAAGCGGATTGCTTATCCTAGTGCAGTTTTTACTCCGAGGTAGAGACTTGTGAGTTATATTTTGGGAGAGATATTTTATAGTAAAAATACCGTTATTAGGTTCGTAGTGAGGACTTCAGTCCTTGGATTTTATGCGGACTGAAGTCCTCACTACGAACCTATTTAATGGTTATTAGGTTCGATCGTTCGGACTTCAGTCCTCTGATTTTATGCGGACTGAAGTCCTCACTACGAACCTATTTAATGGTTATTAGGTTCGATCGTTCGGACTTCAGTCCTCTGATTTTATGCGGACTGAAGTCCTCACTACGAACCTATTTAATGGTTATT
>NZ_JAHREU010000004.1:158252-173497 GCF_020883145.1 Microcoleus sp. CAWBG27 | reverse complement strand
AGGTTCGATCGTTCGGACTTCAGTCCTCTGATTTTATGCGGACTGAAGTCCTCACTACGAACCTATTTTAGGTTGAATTATCCCCAATCCCTAAATCTAAAATCTAAAATGGTTTAAGATGTACCGCGCAGCGCACTGTGAACTTGAGGATTGCCGCTGACAATCACTACGGTTTGCTTAATTCCGTCTATCAGCCAATGTCCGTCTGTTGTTTGAATCAAAGAGTGAAAATAGTTTCCTGCTGTATCCAGCCGATTTTGTCCTGCTTCGCGACTGGGGTCAAGTCGATAAATTTGGTATGCAGAATGACATTTGGCTGTATTGTGGTGAATAGTCAATTCATGATTCGTGCTGACGTGCAGCGTTCGCAAACCTGCAAGTCCCTCTACCCGCTGTTTTATATATTCTTCTGCGGTTATTCGTCGGGGAGTTTCACCCCGAAATTCCGAATAGTCGATATCTATTTCGTTCGCTAGGTGCGATCGCAATTTGTCCCAGTCTTTGGCATCGAACGCATTTGCAAAACCGACGATCGCATCTATGACAGCAGCGCGCTCAACAATCCAACGGATGTCTGGCAGTTCGTACATAACAAATAAATTTTGTGAGTTGTGTGAAGAAGGAAGAAGGAAGAAGGAAGAAGGAAGAATTTTAGACTGACAATCCCCCATGCCCCATTCCCAATGCCCCAATTCCGTAATTCTATCCCTTGACTCCGGCGGCAGTTTCGGTTGGAACAATGTATTTTTGCAATACTAAAAACAGTCCTAAAACTGGAATAATAGAAATAATCGAACCCGCCGCCACCAAACGCCAATCTAAAGAAAATGTCCCGGCTAAATTAGCGACACCTAAAGGTAGCGTATAATATTCCGGTCTGTCTAAAACTAGCAGCGGCCACAAAAAGTCGCTCCAAGAACCGATAAATACAAAAATCCCTAAAGTAACTAAAGCTGGCTTAATTGCCGGAATCATCACGTGCCACCAAATGCCTAATTCGGTGCAGCCGTCGATGCGGGCGGCTTCTTCTAATTCCTTGGGAACTGCTAGAAATGCTTGTCTCAATAAAAATATGCCGAAGGCTGAGGCTAGTCCGGGAAATATTACGCCTAAATAGCTATTTTTTAATCCGAGTTGTACTGTCAAAATGTACAGCGGAATCATGACTATTTGGAAGGGTATCATGATCGTGGAAATAATCGTAATTAAAATGGCTTCGCGGCCGCGAAAGTTAAGTCTGGCTAAGGGGTAAGCCGCCAGCGCGCAAAACAAAACGTTGATGCTGACTGTGAGGCCTGCAATCAGGGTGCTGTTGAACAGGTAGCGCCCGAAGGGGTTGGTTTGCCACACTTTGATGAAGTTTTCGAGGGTTGGCTGTTGCGGCCACAGTTGCGGGGGATATTGAAAGATGTTTTCGCTGGGGGATTTGAGGGAGGTACTGAGCAGCCACAGCAAGGGGAAGAGCATTAAAAGTGCGATCGCCCCCATCATCCCATAGATCCACAGCGTCTTCCACCGCGAGGGACTGCGGTTTGGGGAATTTGGTTTTTTAGTTTTGAGATTGTTCATAGTTGGTATATGATGATAAGTCCTTGCTTCGTGAGAAGCCTTGTTGTCCATAAGGGAATTATTGCCATGAAACCGTTTATTTACGAAACAATGTACATTCTGCGCCCTGACTTGGGTGAAGAAATGACTGACCAGGCGATCGCGAAATATCAAACCATTTTGCGCGATCAAGGTGCTGAAAATATCGAAACTCAGCACCGCGGCAAGCGTCGCTTGGCTTACGAAATCGGCAAGCACCGCGACGGGGTATACGTTCAAATGAACTATACAGCTCCGGGCGCTGCAATTTTTCCTATGGAACGCGCGATGCGTCTGAGCGAAGAGGTGATTCGCTATTTGACGATTAAGCAAGATGTGCCAGATGCACCTGAAGCTGAAGCTGAAGAGGAAGCTGCTGCGTAGCATTCGTGTCTAAGGTATGTTGTTGGGCTTGGGCCCTCTTTAGACATATATATAAAGAGGGCTAAAGCCCAACAACGTACCTTTGGGCTAAAGCCCAACAACGTACCTTTGGGCTAAAGCCCAACAACGTACCTTTGGGCTAAAGCCCAACAACGTACCTTCTATAAAACCGCCCTGCTTTTTAAGGGAGATTTAGGGATATCTGGCCTCGGATCGAAACCAGATTTATCAAGTTCACGCAATTGTTAATCTGAGTTCAAAAACTCCAAATAATTATTAGTCAATTCTTTGACTGCTAAATCGTGAAATTGTTGGCCGTGTTCGGGAGTTGCTAAGGCTGGATTTGAACCCATTCTCCCGTCGGGAAATCGGCGGCGGAAGTCAGCAGCACTATAAATTTTATGCCCAGATCCAACTTCTTCCGAAAGCGGTGCTTGCTTGATTGCTTCTGGATAAAGGTACTGGGTTACGGCAATTTCGCTGGGGGTGGCGTGGGAACCTTCTTGGTTTCCGTACAATTCTTTGGCGAGTTTGTAGACTGAACCGCACATGAACCAGTTGCCGATTTGACACTGGATTCGATCGGCATTTGGTACATTTAAGTCCGACAAATGCGCGTATGTCTCGGAAAATGCTGCTTTCATCGTGGCAATATTGCCGCCGTGACCGTTAATAAAGAAATATTTCTCAAATCCAGCTTTTGCTAAAGATGTGATATAATCTCTGATTACCAAAATTAGGGTCTGCGGTCGGAGGCTGATGCTACCGGGAAAGCTGGTGTGGTGCAAAGCCATGCCGACATTAATTGTCGGGCCGACTAAGGCATTGGCTGCTTCGCCGACACTCTGGGCGATCGCACCAGCAGTAATCGCGTCAGTTCCGATTAAACCGGTGGGCCCGTGTTGTTCGGTGGAGCCGATCGGGATAATTATGCCTCGGGAGCTCTCAAGATAAGCTTCAACAAGAGGCCAGGTACTCAAATGCAGCAACATTATAGGCAATCTACAGAATTTTTACTTGTAAGTTCGATCGTAGCGGGCCTGGGTCAGTTGTAGCTCGCGTTCAAAACTCCTCGCCTTTGCCCCCGCTTGCGTCCGGTTCCTGTCTAGTGCGAGCGTCTAACCCACGACACCCGCTCGCGTCTAACCCACGACACCCGCTCGCGTCTAACCCACGAAGCTCGCGTCTAACCCACAAAACACTATTCCTCAAAAACCCGTTAGATTGCCAGATTTATCGTTAATTTAGCGCCATATTTTTAGAGTTACCAGGTTTCGGAGCGTAAATTCGATCGGGGTAGTATCTTCAACCAAAGCTGTAGGGTTCGGTTAAACTTTAAGAACAACATTACTAATCTTTAATAAATTAACCATTTATTTACTAAAACTTTACCTTTTAATAACCTTTTGCCTGTACGATAAAGCCATCTCCCTATATATTGGGTGTAACCTGGTCAATCACAAGCGGGCAATGTTTTACAAAGTAATACCGACCCCTAACAATGACCAGGCTTCTAACGCCTGGACGGAGGCAGACAGCGCAGCTATCGCAACTGCTCAACGGCTATATTTCTTGCACGAACAAGTAAAAAAAGTCGAGCGTATGTCTGTCGGATGGACTGGCGAAAGATTATAAGTGATTGAATAGTCGATCGTTCATAAAAAGCGATCGCAGCGCGAAAGTGCCTCAGCTACTGAAGAAGGCACCTCCCGCTAGCCACATACAAACATAACCCCCACTGATATTTATGTCTTCTGCTGAATTAAGCGAAAGTCCTTCAAGGCTGGCTGTTGGACAAGCCGGCCGCATCTTGTTACTGGAAGGTGAAGACCTGTTGCGGGAGATGCTAGCTTTAGCTCTGAAAGAACAGGGCTATGAGGTGGTGGTTACTAGCGACGGGCGCAACGCTCTGCCTTCTGTGCAGGCTTCCTCGTCTTACCACAGTGAATTTGGTTTTAACCTGTTAATTATGGACTCAATTAACGGTTTAGATCTGTGTCGAATGTTACGACATCAAGGAAATCCCGTTCCTATTTTGATTATCGGTGCTAGAGGAAGTGCAAACAACTGCGCTTTTTATCTAGAAGCCGGATCGGATGATTATCTCACCAAGCCTTTTGGAATGCGGGAGTTTATCGCCCGGTGTCGGGCACTGATGCGGCGCCAGCGCCTCGGTCAGTTGCCACAACCGATGATGCTGCAATATAAGAACATAACTCTGTATCCTGAAGAGTGCCGCGTCTTGGTTCACGGCATTGAAGTAAAATTTTCTCCTAAACAGTTTCGCTTACTAGAACTATTTATGAGTAATCCCCGGCGAGTTTGGTCTCGCGATCAGTTGCTGGAAAAAATTTGGGGTCAAGATTTTATCGGAGACAGCAAAACAGTAGATGTTCACATCCGCTGGCTGCGCGAAAAGTTGGAAATCGATCCGGGTCAACCGGAATATATCATTACAGTACGGGGGTTCGGCTATCGATTTGGTTGATTGTTTTAATCTGTTGTATGGTTACCAGTTCGAGTTAAATATGACATAGGTAGGGATACAACAATGTTGTGTCCTTATTTGTATGTATAGGGCAATTATTGATGAGGTACGTTGTTGGGCTTGGGCCCTCTTGAGACGTATAGATAAACGGGGCTAAAGCCCAACTACATACCTTTATTAAATTGGAATATATCCTTAAGTCCAGCAAATTGTGTTACAAAAAGCTAGAGATTAGTGTTCGAGTGCATAGGTACGTTGTTGGGCTTGGGCCCTCTTGAGACGTATAGATAAACGGGGCTAAAGCCCAACTACATACCTTTCAAAAAAATGACCGTCAATTGAGTTTATAGTCTGCGGATAATTAGTCCTTAACCATTTTTTTACCTATGACTGTCAAGCGTCGAGAATTCCTAATTTTCTTGGGTGCAACTGCCGGTGGTGTTGCACTCAATTCTTGCCAACAAAAATTTACGATGCCCTTCTCACAGCCAGTTAACTCTCCCAAGAGTGTGGATAATTTGGCACCAGGCATAAACTTCCAACCAGTCAAAGGGCCGATGCCTTTGCTAACCAGCAGCACCTTAACAGAAACTGGACAATTCATCCCCATTAGCAGCGCGTCCACCCAGCAGCAAATGCAAGCTTACAGCGCTTACGAAGTAGCAGACGACCTCCTGCTTCCCGAAGGTTTTACCTACGATATTGTAGCTGCTTGGGGAGACAAAGTGGGCGATTCTCACTTCGGCTACAACAATGACTATCTCTCCTTTGTAGAAACTGGCAAAAATCAGGGATTGCTAACTGTTAATTTCGAGTACATCAGTGCCAAGCCTTGGATACAAAGTTATCAAAAAGTCATTGGCAAATCTCTGCCTTTTGCTAAGTTAGAAGCGGCAGCTGCCTCCGCCGGGAAAGCGGGAGTCAATGCCTTTTCTGCGTCGGACAAAGACCAGATAAAAAAAATGGTTGCCCAAGTGTCAAAAGCAGCTTTAATTGAGGTAGGAATCGGGGTAATTTCTATCAAAATAAATGATAATGGCAAATGGGTAAGAACGCCTTCTCCAGCCGATCGCCGAATTACGGGTATTTCCGGCCTAGAAGACGGGCGCTACCTCAAAGCCACCGGCCCAGCGGTAGCCGTGTTCAACAAAAAAGGTAAAGGCTACTCGGACAAATTGGGATCAAAAATCATCGGCACTTTTAGTAACTGTGCGGGCGGGACTACGCCTTGGGGAACGGTTTTTAGTGCTGAAGAAAACATCCAGAATTTTGTGCCAGAACCTGTGTTTGCAGACGGTACATCTTTCGATCCAAGCAAGAAAAACTTCTACATCGATGCCGAAGAAATTGGCGGTTTGGGGAATGTCTTCGGCTTGGCGGGTAATAAATACGGCTGGATGGTAGAAGTAGATCCGGCTAACCCCAAGGACTACGGCACCAAACACACTTGGCTGGGACGCTGCCGCCACGAAGCTGTAGGCATTCGCGTAGTAGCCGGAAAACCATTAGCATTTTACTCCGGGTGCGATCGGCGCAGCGGACATATTTACAAATTCGTCAGCAAAAACTCAGTTAAAAACCCCAAAGATAAAGCTAATTCCCAGCTATTGACAGACGGAATGCTTTATGCTGCCAAGTTTAACGCTGACGGCACCGGTAGGTGGATTCCATTAAAAACTGACACCCCTGTGAATCCAGATTTGCCTAGCTTGCATGGAGGCGGAATGATTAATTTGCCGCTGCGTCCAGCAGGTGGTTTTGTCAAAGTCGAAAAAGATGCAGAAGCAGTTGCTTTCAAACAAAAATTCAAGACTTTAAATGACCTCTACGAAGGCACAGCTAAGGAAAAACAAGGTGCAATTTTAATAGACGCTCATTATGCTGCCAGCGCCGCAGGAGCTACTTGCACTGCTCGTCCCGAAGACACAGAAATTGCTCCTGACGGTTCTCTCTACATTACCTTTACTTCCGGTTCTGCCAGCGATAGCGACGGCGGGCCAGATTTGCGAATTTTTCAAGGCAAGGATGGCAAATCTTACGAATATGGCTGGATTATGCGCTTAGTTGAAGAGGGTAACGAACCCTCTGCAATGACTTTTCAGTGGAAAATGTTTGCGACGGGTGGCGAACCTGCTGAGGGCGGATTGGGTTTTTCTAATCCAGATAATTTACTGATTGATAAGGGTGGCAATGTTTGGATGGTAAATGATATGTCTTCTGACAAACTGAATGCGCCTGTTGCTGCTGGCAGAGTTGATAAAGATGGGAAACCGATTAGCCAATCTAATTTGCGCGGTTTGTACGGTAACAATGCAATTTGGTTTTTGCCGGCTTCTGGCCCCAATGCTGGGGAGGCTTTTTTGTTTGGAATTGGGCCGATGGAGTGCGAAACTACTGGGCCGTTTTTTACTGAGGATGAAAAGACTTTGTTTTTGGCAATTCAGCATCCAGGAGAAATTAACGGGATGCGAAAAGATATGGCGGTAGACGATCGCAATTTTGCCATGAAGACTATTGATGGTAAGGAGTTTTTGCAGACTCGCAAAGTGCCGGTAGGATCGAATTGGCCTCTTAAAAAAGCTAATAATCCACCTAAACCTGCGGTGGTGGCAATTCGGCGGGTGAATTCGCAGCCGTTGACTTAGTTTAAATTTTAGTGCAAAAGGCGATCGTCCTTTGCGTTCAAATCCCTCAATCCAAAATCTAAGTATAGCGGTTCTCAGAAAGATCGGGTACGTTGTTGGGCTTCAGCCCTCTTCGTTTAGTGCTTATATTAAGCTGTCATTCATACCTTATCTTTTTGAGAAAGGCTATATGTAGGGCGCTTGTGTCTGCACCTTACTGCTATTGGGCAAACCCATGTAGGCGATCGCTTATGGCTTATGGCTTCTGCTATCAATTTGTATTCTCAAAAAATTACCACCACAGCCCGAAGCTTGCACTCCCAGCACTTTGACTTAAAAAGTGCAACAAATGCCCCAGCGCTGGCAATATTACCTCTACTTATTGTAGAATCGAAAGCAGGCGTTTGTATTTATTCAATCATTCACTAAAAAATGTTGTAGAGTTGAGCGGTGCACGCTGCTGTTCAAAAGTTGCACCTCAAAAATCAGCAGACTCTGGCAAGACGGAATAACCAGAATAAAACTTACGAAAAGAAACCGGGTTTTTACAACAAATCTTGGTTTGACAGCGACGAATCTGCTTGCTAAATCCGCTTCTCAACTCCTGTGCATCCCAAAGAGAGCGAAATACGGCATGGCGATTTGGGCGGGCCGTCAATTTTTTCCAGGTGGATGTCGCCCGCCTGCAAGTATTTCTGAACTCAAAACAATCCCGATCGTCATCAGATCCAGGACTAACGTTGTGAACAAAACCCTATCTACTGCCACCGAAGCCGCAAAAACTGCTGCCTCCCGAACCCTGCGAACAGTTCTGATAGTTCCCTTCGTCTTGCAACTGTTCGCGGCGGTGGGACTGGTAGGATATCTCTCATTTAAAAATGGACAGAAGGCAGTCAACGAAATTGCCGATCGACTAATGACAGAAGTAGGCAGCCGCGTCCAACAGAATCTCGGTGCTTACCTGACTGTACCCCATCAGGTCAACCAGATCAATGCTGCTGCGATCGATCTCGGCACCCTCAACCTGGAAGATGTACCTCTTTTACAGCGTCATTTTTGGCGGCAGCTTCAGATATTTGACACCCTCACTTTTACCGGTTTAGGATTAGAACAAAGAGACAACTTGGGGGCAGAAAGGCTCGACAATGGCTCGCTGACTTGGAGAGTATCGACAGCAGCAAGTAACTATGATTTCCGCACCTATGCCACCAATGAATCCGGCGAAATCGGCGCAGTATTAAACAACAAAATTAATTTTGACCCGCGCACTCGCCCCTGGTACAAAGCTGCGGTAGCTGCTGGTAAACCCACCTGGAGTCAGATTTATCCCAATACGGCTGGCATTACTGCCTATCTCGGCGCATCTATGCCTTTCTACGACAAACAAGGCAAATTGCAAGGGGTATTGCTAACTAATATTAATTTATCCACTATTGGTAAGTTTTTGCAAAGCTTGAAAATTGGCGAAACCGGACAGGTTTTTATTATCGAGCGATCGGGAATGTTAGTCGCAACTTCGACAGGAGAAAGACCGTTTCATACCATCAACAAAGAATACGGAGCCGAACGAGTTAAAGCAATTGACAGTAAAAATACTTTCACTCAAACCACGGCTAAATATTTACGAGCTAATTTTAACGAGTTTCAATCTCTGAAAACGGCGCAGTCACTAGAATTTGATGTTGAGGGGAAAAAACAATTTTTACAAGTTCTGCCTTGGCAAGATGACAAAGGATTGGATTGGTTAATTGTGGTGGTGGTTCCCGAAGCGGATTTTATGGCACAAATTAATGCCAACAATACTGCGACTATTTTGTTGTGCGCTGCTGCTTTTGTCGTCGCGATAATTGTTGGCGTTGTCACGGCGAGATGGGTCACAAAACCAATTTTATCTTTGAACGAGGCGGCGAAAAATATTGCTAAAGGTGAATGGGGCAAAAGTGTAACGCTCAACCGATCCGATGAAGTCGGGGAACTTGCCAATTCATTTAATAGTATGGCGGCGCAACTTCAAGTATCTTTCACAGAAATGCAAGCTTTGAATGCCGAATTATCTGAGAGTGAAAGCCGACTCAACCAAATTTTAGAAGCAGTGCCTGTGGGTATATTTGTCGCCGAGTCTAGTGGCAAACCTTACTATGTTAATTCTCGCGCTCAGGATTTATTAGGTACAGGCATCATCGCTAATACTGAGTCAGAACTTCGAGAGATTTATCAAGCTTATTTGGCAGGTACTAACGAGCTTTATCCAGCAGACAAAGAACCCCTTGCTAATGCTTTTAAAGGAGCCAGCGTTAACGTTGATGATATGGAAATTCGCCAGTCTGACAGGATTATTCCGATCGAGGTTTGGGGAACGCCCATTTATGATGATAAAGGAAAGGTGAGTTATGCGATCGCAGCTTTTGCCGATATCACCCAGCGCAAACAAGCCGAGAAATTGGTAGCGGAATACAACCGCACTCTCGAAGTCCAAGTCACCGAAAGAACCCAAGAGCTCAAAACAGCCTTAGACAACCTCCAAACCACTCAAGAAGAGCTGATTCAATCGGAAAAAATGGCAGCTTTAGGCCAATTAGTCGCCGGAGTTGCCCACGAATTGAATACTCCTCTGGGCGCAATTCGATCGACTGCCGGAAGTATGACTACTTTTTTAGAGCAAACCATCAGCAATTTGCCCTCAGTGTTTCAGTCGCTTTCCCCCGCAGAATCTGAAAATTTTAACACATTACTGTATCGCTCGCTACAAAAAGATTTGACTTTAACCGCTAAAGAAGAAAGGAAGTTAAAGCGGGCTTTGATTCGTCAACTCGAAGACGAAAATATTGACGAAGCGAATGCGATCGCCGACACTTTGGTAGATATGGGGATTTACGAGGCGGACGACTTTCTGTCTCTGCTGCAAAAGGTCGATCGCGATCGTATCTTAGAAATGGCTTACAAACTCTCCGAAATCCAGCGAGGAACCCAAACAATCAACACCGCAGCCGATCGCGCTTCTAAAGTCGTATTCGCCTTGAAAACCTATGGCCGTTACGACTCATCAGAAACGATGGCTGCATCTAATATAACCGAAGGCATAGAAACCGTACTCACCCTGTATCAAAATAACCTCAAACACAACGTCGAAGTCATCCGCAATTTCCAAACAATACCGCCCGTAATGTGCTATGTAGACCAACTCAATCAAGTATGGACAAATCTGATTCACAACGCCCTGCAAGCGATGGACAATCAAGGCACATTAACTCTGGATATCCTTCAGGAAGGCAACAATATCAAAATCGGCGTTACAGATAGCGGCGCCGGAATTCCATCCGAAGTAATGCCCAAAATATTCGCTCCATTCTTCACCACAAAACCCCCCGGAGAAGGCAGCGGTCTGGGTCTCGATATAGTCAGAAAAATTATTGACAAACATCGCGGTAAAATAGAAGTTGAATCTGTTCCAGGCAAAACTACTTTTACAGTTGTTCTACCTGTCAATCTCTCCTAAAAATTAGTTAATTAGCAAAAATGTCTAAACCAATTATCCTGTGTGTTGATGACGAGAAAGTAGTTTTAAAAAGTCTGAAAACGCAACTAAAATCTGCCTTTGGGAATGCTTATCTTTACGAGATAGCAGAAAGTCCTGCCGATGCTCTAGAGTTAATTGATGAATTCACTGACGACGAAATCTCAGTTATCTTGATTGTATCGGATTGGTTAATGCCAGGAATGAAAGGAGATGAATTTCTGATTCGAGTTCATCAAAAATTTCCAAAAACAGTAAAAATTATGCTGACAGGTCAAGCCGATGAAGAGGCAGTCAAGAGGGCTTTTGACGAAGCCAACCTCCATCGGTGTTTGCAGAAACCTTGGTCGGAATCAGAGTTGATCGAAACCATTAAAACAGCCTTATCGTTATGACCAAACAAGTCATTATTTGCGTTGACGATGAAAAAACCATTCTGAAAAGTCTTAAAACAGAATTAAAAGAAGCTTTAGGCAATACTTATGAGATTGAAATTGCCGAAGGAGGTAAAGATGCCCTAGAGTTAATTGCTGAATTGCTCGAAGACGGCTATGAAATTCCTTTGATTATCTCCGATTACGTGATGCCTGACATGAAAGGCGATGAATTGTTGCGGCTAGTTCACGAAATTTCCCCCAAAACTCTCAAGGTGATGCTGACGGGTCAGGCGACTATTGAAGCGGTAGGAAATGCCATCAAACAGGCAAAACTCTACCGCTACATCGGCAAACCTTGGCAAACTGAAGACTTAAGATTGACTGTGACAGAAGCCGTACACAGCTACAGTCAGGATAAAAAACTAGCAGAACAAAATGCCGAACTTCGGAAAATAAATCAGAAGTTAGAAGTTGCTCTGTCACAGCAATTAAAATTAACAGAAGCGGCTAAACGCTTTGTGCCAAATGAATTTGTATCCCTCCTAAGCCACGATAGCTTGAGCGAAGTTCGACTCGGCGACAGCGTGGAAAAGGAAATGTCAATATTGTTTTCCGATATTCGGGATTTTACGGCTCTTTCTGAGAGCCTGACACCTCAAGAAAATTTCAATTTTATTAATTCCTATTTGAGTCGAATGGAGCCAAACATTATTAAAAATCACGGCTTTATTGATAAATATATTGGCGATGCAATTATGGCTTTATTCGGTCAGAGTGCCAGCGATGCCGTGAATGCTGCAATTTCTATGTTGCACAGTCTCGCTGAATACAATCAACATCGCATGAGTTGCAGTTACGCACCTATTAAAATTGGGATTGGCATCAATACGGGTTCATTGATGTTAGGAACAGTTGGGTCAACTAACAGGATGGACAGTACGGTGATTGGCGACGCTGTAAATTTAGCCTCGCGGCTGGAAACTATGACGAAAAGTTACGGGGTGTCGATGTTGATCGCTCAAAATACTTTTTTGCAGTTGACCGATCCCACAAGTTACTCAATCCGAAATATCGGCTGTGTTCGAGTAAAAGGTAAATCGGATTTGATGACAATTTACGAAGTTTTTGATGCCGATCCACCTGAATTGAAAGAGCGTAAGTTAGCAACTTTACCCGTATTTGTCGAAGCACTGTATAATTACGCTGCTGCTAAACATCAAGAAGCGGCAGAACTGTTTGCGGATTGTGTACGCAAGAATCCCCTAGATAGGGTGGCGCAAAATTATCTGCAACGCTGTCACGAAATGCACGCAATATTGCCCTAAAGTAATTCTGACTTTATTTAATATAATAAATTGAATACATTCCGGTCAGTCCCAACTATAAATGAACCGGAAACAGGAAAGAAAGCTTTGGGTTTGAGTCCATAATCTTATCTCAAAAACCCGGTTCTTTTACTCTCAGAGTGAGAAACCAGGTTCCTTTCAAAAATCCTGGGTTGAGCAACAAAAAATACAGTAATACAGCGGGTTGATGAGCGTCTAGTGCCTAGCAGCGTTCTCTCTTCAGAGAACAGTCTCATACGATTTTCCATTTTCCGATTTGAGATTTGAGATTCGTAATGACTGGCATGAGGGTTGGGATCCTGCATAGAGTTGCATTCTTTTTTTGAACTGATATCAGTTGAGTGAAAGTCGCGACTATCTTGGCAAATCAGTTGAACTGCGGTAAAATAGTGATTTTAATTGACAGCTCTAAAAAATAACACAAGAGAGTTTAAGCGATCGTGAGCAGCCAGCAAATAGTCCCACCAACGGCGAATATTCTTGTAGTTGACGACACTCCAGCTAATTTGCGCCTTCTCGCTGGGATTTTGACAGAACAAGGGTACAATGTTAGACCCGCACGGGATGGAAACCAAGCTATATCAATTGCCCAAACCATTGCTTTGGATTTGATTTTGCTGGATATTAATATGCCGGTGATGGACGGCTATCAAGTATGCGAAAAGCTCAAAGCGGACGATCGCACTCGCGGCATACCCGTGATCTTCATCAGTGCCTTGAGCGATGTACTGGATAAAATCAAAGCTTTTGGCGTCGGCGGAGTAGACTACATTACCAAACCTTTTCAAGTAGAAGAAGTTTTGGCTCGTGTCGCAACTCACTTGAGTTTACAAAATCTGCAAAACAATTTGCAATCTAAAAATGATGAGCTAGCGGAAACTAATGAGAGACTGAATGCTACTTTGCTAGAATTAAAAGCGACTCAAAACGAACTAATTAATTCAGAAAAAATGGCTGCGTTGGGACAATTAATCGCAGGAATTGCTCACGAAATCAATACTCCATTGGGAGCAATTCGCTCTTCGGCGGGGAACATTTTTAAGTTTTTAGAGCAATCTCTACAGCAGTTGCCTGCACTATTTCAGTCTTTATCTATAGAAGAAGCGGAAATTTTTTTAGCATTAATCAATAGGTCGCTCCAAGAAAAACCCAGTTTCTCTGCCAAAGAAGACCGCAAAGTGAAAAGGCTTTTTATCAGTCAATTTAACTCCGAACAAGTTGCAAAACCCGAGGATTTGGCTGATACGATTGTGGACATGAGAATTTATGACAAAATAGAGCCTTTTTTGCCACTGTTCAAAAGATCTGATAGTTTGTATATCTTAGATAGTGCTTATAAAATATCCGGTATGCAAAGAGGTATGCAAACCATAGCAATAGCAGCAGATAGAGCGGCAAAAATAATATTTGCTCTCAAAGAATACACAGGAGGTCAACCGTCGAGCGATAAGAGTTTAGCCAAGATAGCTGATGGTATCGAAACGGTGTTGACTCTGTATCACAATCAAATCAAAAATCGAGTGAATATAGTGCTGAACCTTCCAGAACTACCCCCTGTACTTTGCTATCCTGACGAACTCAATCAGGTGTGGACAAATATCGTCCACAATGCTTTACAAGCTATGGACTATCAAGGTACTTTAACTATTGACGCGATTGAGGCAGGTGAGCAGATAAAGATTACTATTGCCGATACAGGCAAAGGTATACCGTTGGATATTCAAGAGAAAATATTTGAGCCTTTTTTTACAACAAAATCCTTAGGGGAAGGTAGTGGTTTAGGGTTGCATATTGTTAAACAAATAATTGACAAACATCAAGGTAAAATAGAAGTAAAATCACTTCCCAGACAAACCACGTTTACAGTTTATTTACCGAGGAATTAGTAGCACAAAACTGAAGTCATACCATTTGAGATTTGAGATTTGAGATTTGAGATTGGGAATGACTGATGACTATCAGGGTTTGAATCGCGGGCTTACATTTGCATTCTTTCTTGAAACTGGTATTACGGATCGACGGGTAGCTGTTTCTGCTTTCTTTTTCTCCCAATTCCCAATTTCCAATTTCCAATCTCCAATTCCCAAGTCACAATTTCTAGTGTAAAGAGTAAAATGCCTAAACCAGTAATTTTATGTGTTGATGATGAAATCGCTGTATTGGAGAGTCTCAAAGTGCAACTCAAGTCAGCTTTTGGTACTGAATATTCTTATGAACTGGCCGAAAATGCGATGGATGCTCTAGAAATGCTAGAGGAGTTTACTGAAGAGGAGTCTCAAGTTCTGGTGATTGTATCAGATTGGTTAATGCCCGGGATGAAGGGGGACGATCTGCTGATTTACATCCACCAAAAATTCCCGAAAATCGTGAAAGTTATGCTAACAGGTCAAGCTGATGAAGCTGCTATTGCCAGGGTAAAAAAGGAAGCAAACCTTCATTCGTGCTTGTATAAACCTTGGTTGGAATCGGAATTAATTGAGATCATTAAATCCGGGCTGAAAAAAACTTGAACCCACAATTCAGTTGACAGTTGACAGTTGACAATTGACAACGAAATCTACCTAGAAGGAAGAGGATTGGAGTAATGAATCGTCTGATTTTAATTTATTCTTAAAAGGGAGAGGCTTTCAACCAATTATTTCTGGTAATTATAGGAGGTTATGGCAAGCAAACTACGATCGCAAGTCTGAATTAATATTCCGGGGAAGTATTACTACTTTGCGATCGCACGTCACATCCAAGTCTGGGTCAAACATTTAGATGAGGAAGGACTAAAGTCCTCACTACGAACCTTTTTAGAAGGACTAAAGTCCTCACTACGAACCTTTTTAGAAGGACTAAAGTCCTCACTACGAACCTTTTTAGAAGGACTAAAGTCCTCACTACGAACCTTTTTAGAAGGACTAAAGTCCTCACTACGAACCT
>NZ_JAHREU010000004.1:137511-158152 GCF_020883145.1 Microcoleus sp. CAWBG27 | reverse complement strand
TTTTAGAAGTACTAAAGTCCTCACTACGAATCATAGCTCAAAACTTCGCTGTCCATTGCCAACAATGAAGTTTCGAGCAATCTCCTGCAACCGCAACAGCCCCCACGATATCTGAACAGGGCATTAATTCAATTAAAGACCATTTCGATGATTCTTCGGGGTTTTGTTCAACATTTAATAGTGCTGCGGGTTCTCCTGGTGCGAGGGTCACATCAAACTGATTCAGGGGAATAGATAGTCCTTTGCCGACTGCTTTGATGTAGGCTTCTTTCCGAGTCCAGCAGGTGAAAAAAGCAGGGTTTTGGAGATGTTCGGAGAGAGAACGCAGCACGGTGTTTTCTAATGGTGAGAAAAACTTTTCAGCAATCTCTAGACATGGAAAGTTGGGATTTATGCGTTCAATATCGACGCCAATATCTCGATTTTTGGTAATGGCAATTAGCCCAAGTTCGTGAGAGTGAGACAAATTGAAACGCAGGGTATCTCCACTTTGGGCGACGATGAGAGAGGGTTTGCCGTAGGGGTTGTATTCAAAGCTTAAATGGCTGGGATTTATGTGCAGGTAGCGACTCAGAATTTCTCTCAGCGCACCGCGAGTCACAATAAATTGCGATCGATCTTTTGGAAAGTGAAAACGCTCTGCTTTTGTCTGTTCGTCGGTAGAGAGAGTCTCTGCTAAAGTCCGCACGCAAGATGCCGCTTGAGCCAGAGAGACGCGCCAAACATGAATTTCGTTGATGTCTAATGTCAGGTTTTCTGGTGGGGAATTCCACGAAGGAACAACAGCAGTCATGTATTTGCGCTTTTTTTGGGCTTGGTGGGTCAAAATATCGTCTCTGGCGATGAGACTATCGATCGAACTATGGGGGCTTTGGGCGGTGGAAGTTGTTTGCTTGGCGGATGTGTTTCCCGACGTGAAATCGCCAATTACAAAGGATTGTACCATGAGAGGTGCTAATTTTTTGCTTGAGTCTGGCGATCGCACTTGCACGCATCGCACGAGTCTCGATATTATTTTGTATTAGGTAGATTTCACCCCAGAGCGATCGCACTTTTTTGTTGTCAGCGACCTGAAGAAGGAAAATTTAAGCCAATTGGCTTAAACAATTAAGACAAATTGCTAATGTATGTGTTCCGAAAGACGAATATCTTTATTTCAGCTATCAGGTAAAAAATCCGGAATATTTAGTGTTTGTTTTGCACTCAAAATCCGGATATCCGCTCCCAAGTTCCCTTTTACATAATTACGTTTTTCTGGTTTTTATAGCAAAAATTGCAGCTTTAGGGGGGGGGGAAGGATATATTTATTTTTCCTGCGAGCCATCGGGGGCAAAGCTGCCGATAGGCTCGTATTTACAATTTAATAACTTAGGACTCAGCCTAAAAAGTGATTTTACACGCTACTGATAGCCGCAAGTAAGGTGATGCACGCCACACCCTACATCTAGAAGTTCTGCGTCTAGGACTGGAACTGCAACAAATTCCCAAATAATCCGGATATTCACTCTATTTGGTTGTAAAATTAATTACAGTTGTTTTCCTTTGATTCGTTTTGTCAAATAAACTGCGATCGTGATAGCAAATCTAAAGGATGTCTGCTTTTTTCTGTATGCGCGATCGCCAGGATAACTGCCTGCGTATTTACAGCATCATTTTTTTGACAGCACTGAGGAAAAAGGAAATACTGTCTGGCGATGCTTGCGAGTAGGCATCCAAATTTTTAAGGTGGATGTCGGCCACCTACAGTAGTACCTGTAACTAAAGTCAATCAAGAAGTATTAGATGGGGCGATCGCTGTTGCCGGACGATTTGCTTGCTATAATACAGCAAAAATCGCTTGCGTGCACTACAGCAAGGCCAAATTCACAATCAGGGTGCTGGGATAACAAATCATAACTTGTTGGGTGCAACTAATTAAATCCAGAAAGTGTTTTCTAAGCAACAAGTTTTTCCAAGCATGACTACTCCTTCAAACATCAAATTTTTACAACCAACCAAATCTGCTGGCAGATTAGTGGTAAAAGCAGTTCGCTCCCTCCCTTTGCGAACAGTTCTGGTAGTTCCATTCGTGGTGCAAATATTCGCAGCAGTCGGAGTTGTGGGGTATTTGTCATTTCGCAACGGACAGCAAGCTGTTAACGAAGTTGCTACCAAATTACAGGAAGAAATTAGCGATCGCATCTCCGAAAGAATCCAAGCATACATGGCATTTCCCCACCAACTAAATCAATTCAAAGCCAATGCTTTTGAACTGGGGGATCTCAACTTGCAAAACATTCCGCAAATACAGCGCCACTTCTGGAAGCAACTGCAAACTTTTGACACAGTAAGCGTTACATATATTGCCACTCCAGGCGGAGATTTTATTGCCGCGAGGCGCACTAATGAAGGAAATTTTTTATTGCAAGAACGCACCGAACTTACAGACGGCAACATGAATTATTATGCTGCTAACAACCGCGGCGAACCAACGAACTTAGTTAAAGTAAAACCTAAATTTGACCCGCGAGTTCGTCCCTGGTACACAGCAGCAACCGAAGCACAAACGGCAACTTGGAGCAAAATTTACGCCGACTTTACCAGCAAAGGATTGGGAATTACAGCGGCGCAACCGTTATACGACGAATCGGGGCAGTTGCAGGCAATTTTAGGCACTGACTTACTATTTTCGCGAGTTAACGAGTTCCTCCAAAAGTTAAAAATTGGCAAATCTGGGCAAACGTTTATTATCGAGCGATCGGGTGAATTAATTACGACATCAACGCAAGATCCAGTATATTTAATCAAGGGTGAAGAGACAGAAAGAATTCAGGCAACTGCCAGCCAAAACGCCACCATCAGCCTCACTACTAAATACCTGCAAGAACACTTTGGCAACCTCAACAACATTCAGCAAGCCCAACAGCTTAGGTTAAAGATTAAAGACCAGCTACAATTCATGCAAGTTACGCCCCTAAAAGATGACAAAGGTTTGAACTGGCTGATTGTAGTAATTATTCCCGAATCAGATTTCTTGGAACAAATTAATGCCAACAACAAAACTACTGTTCTGCTGTGTATTGCAGCTTTGGCAGCAGCTATAATTGTCGGTATACTAACAGCTAGATGGGTGACAAAACCAATTTTATACTTGAATGAAGCAGCAAAAAATATTACCAAAGGTCAGTGGGGCAAAACTGTAGAAATAAACCGGAATGATGAAGTTGGCGAACTTGCTAACTCATTTCAAACTATGGCACAACAACTGCAATTTTCTTTTGAGGAAATGCAAAGTTTGAATGCTGAATTATCCGAGAGTAAAAGCCGACTCAACCAAATTTTAGAAGCCGTGCCGGTGGGGATATTTGTAGCAGAACCCAGCGGTAAACCTTATTACGTTAATTCTCGAGCTCAATCTTTGCTTGGTAAAGACATGGTTGACGATATGAAATCTGCTGAAATTGGAGAGGTATATCAAATTTATCTCGCCGATAGCGGGGAAATATATCCTCAAGAAAAAGACCCGATAGTGTGTGCTTTTCGAGGGGCAAGTGTCAATGCTGACGATATAGAAATTCACCAGGAAAACAGGACTATTCCGCTGGAAGTTTGGGGAACGCCAATTTATGATGACAAAGGAAAGGTGAATTATGCAATCGCAGCTTTTACCGACATTACCCAACGCAAAGAATCCGAAAAATTAGTAGCCGAATACAACCGCACTCTGGAAGTTCAAGTTACCGAAAGAACCCAAGAACTTAGAACAGCATTAGAAGACCTACAAACCACCCAACAAGAGTTAGTTCATTCAGAAAAAATGGCTGCTTTAGGACAATTAGTAGCGGGAGTTGCCCACGAACTAAATACTCCGCTGGGTGCGATCCGTTCGAGTGCCGGAAATATGAGCAAATTCTTGGGACAAACCCTCTCCAACTTGCCCGAACTTTTTCAATCGTTTTCTCCCGAAGAAGCCGATAACTTCTTCATGTTATTAAATCAATCGCTGCAAAAAGATATAACTTTGACAGCCAAAGAAGAAAGGAAATTAAAGCGAACTTTGGTCGGTCAACTAGAAGATGAAAATATTGACGAAGCCGATGATATCGCGGACACCTTAGTAGATATGGGGATTTATGAAGCGGATGACTTTATGTCTTTGTTGCAAAAACCCGATCGCGAGCTAATCTTAGACATGGCTTACAAACTCACCGAAATCCAGCGAGGTACCCAAACAATTAATACCGCAACGGATCGAGCATCAAAAGTCGTCTTTGCTCTAAAAAATTATGCGAGGCATGACTCTTCAGAAGTGATGATTCAATCGGATTTAGTTGAAGGCATAGAAACCGTACTTACCCTTTATCAAAACAACTTGAAACACGGGGTAGAAGTATTGCGAAACTTCCAAGAAATTGAACCTGTACTCTGCTACCCCGATCAACTAAATCAGGTGTGGACAAATCTCATCCACAATGCCCTGCAAGCGATGGATAATAAAGGTACATTAACTCTGGATGTTTTTCAAGAAAGCAATCGTGTCAAAGTGGCTGTCACGGATAGCGGTAAGGGAATTCCTGAAGAAGTTATCTCGAAAATATTCCAGCCTTTCTTCACAACTAAGCCACCGGGAGAAGGCACAGGTTTAGGGCTTGATATTGTCAGAAAAATCATTGAAAAACATCGCGGTACAATCGAAGTTGCATCGGTTCCTGGCAAAACGACTTTTACCGTTTCTATACCCGTCAATCCCGGATAACCTCTTCGAGGGTAGGCATTGCTCTTATCGCTTCTGCAACTTGCGTTATGCGTTTTTTTTGGGAACAGTGCCTGCCCAACAAACTAGAGGATACACTCAATGGCAAACAAAGAACGGCTGAGAATAAAAAAGTATGTCTAAACCTGTTATCCTGTGCGTTGACGACGAAAAAGTAGTTTTGAAAAGTCTCAAAACTCAACTCAAATCAGCCTTTGGCAATACCTACGTTTATGAATTAGCGGAAAATCCCGCCGATGCTTTAGAATTGATAGATGAATTTAATGACGATGATACAGCGATTATCTTGATTGTTTCTGATTGGTTAATGCCGGGAATGAAAGGAGATGAATTCCTAATTCGCGTCCATAAAAAGTTTCCGAAGATAGTTAAAGTGATGCTGACAGGTCAAGCAGATGAAGATGCTGTTCAAAGAGCATTTGACGAAGCTGATTTGCACCGTTGTTTGCACAAACCTTGGTCGGAAGAAGAGTTAATTGAAACCATTAAAACGGCTTTATCGCTATGAGCAAACAAGTGATTATTTGCGTCGATGACGAAACTACGGTTCTGAAAAGCCTCAAAGCTGAATTAAAAGATGCTTTAGGCAATACTTACCGGATTGAAATTGCGGAAGGAGGTGAGGATGCTCTAGAGTTAGTTGCCGAACTTATGGAAGACGGAGAAGAGATTCCTTTAATTATCTCCGACTACGTGATGCCTGATATGAAAGGAGATGAATTATTGAGGCGGGTTCACGAAATTTCTCCCAAAACTCTCAAGGTGATGCTAACAGGGCAGGCGACAATTGAAGCTGTGGGAAGTGCGATCAAGCACGCGAAACTATACCGCTATATCGGCAAGCCTTGGCAAACTGAAGACTTGAAATTGACCGTGACAGAAGCCGTTCACAGCTACAGTCAGGATAAAAAACTAGCAGCACAAAATGCCGAACTGCGAAAAGTGAATGAGAGGTTAGAAATAGCCTTGGAACTGCAATCACAATTAACTAAGGCTGCCAGACGGTTTGTGCCGAATGAATTTGTCTCGCTACTAAGCCGTGAAAGCTTGGTTGATATCAAACTCGGCGACAGCGTGGAAAAGGAAATGTCTGTCTTGTTTTCTGATATTCGGGATTTTACGACTCTTTCTGAGGGAATGACTCCTCAGGAAAATTTCAAGTTTATTAATTCTTATTTGAGCCGCATGGAGCCAACGATTATTGAAAATAACGGTTTTATTGATAAATACATTGGCGATGCAATTATGGCTTTGTTCGGTCACAGTGCCAGCGATGCTGTGAATGCTGGAATTTCTATGCTACATCGTCTCGACGATTACAATCAACACCGCGTTAATGAGGGCTTTGCACCGATTAAAATTGGGATCGGTATCAATACGGGCAACCTGATGCTGGGAACTGTTGGGGGAACAACGAGGATGGATAGTACGGTGATTAGCGATGCGGTGAATTTAGCTTCCCGCGTGGAAACGATGACGAAAAGTTACGGGGTATCGATGTTAATTACTAACAATACTTTTTTACAGTTAAATGTAAGTGAATACCAAAAATATGCAATCAGAAATATTGGTAGAGTTAGAGTTAAAGGCAAATCTGAGTTGGTGACGATTCATGAAGTATTTGATGCCGATCCGCCGGAAGTTAAAGATGGCAAGTTAGCAACTTTTAATATATTTATAGAGGCTTTGTGGAACTATAGTGCGAGCAAACATAAGGAAGCGGCACAACTGTTTGCTGAGTGCGTTCGCAAAAATCCGCTCGATCGCGTAGCACAGAATTACCTGAAACGTTCTCAGGAAATGCAGTCACTATTAACTGAGGGTAGGTCGGATTTTTTTTGATTGTTTATTAGTCCTATCAGATGCGGTTTGATCGTTCGGAGTTTAGTCTTTAAATCCCAATACGCTTGAGATTATAAAGTCCGATCGGCAAAATGAGAGTGAAAAACAGATACTGTGATTGCTTCGTTCCTCTCTTCGGACAAATCCTAAGCCAAGCGTATTGCCCTTAAACCCAAGTTTGTAGAACTTTTCCGGCTATTTGCTGTCCCAACCAAGGCGTGTTTGCCGATCGCGATTTCAGACTGTGCCCCTCAACCGTCCAAGTCACGAGCGGGTCGAACAAAATCAGCTCAGCAGAGGCTCCCATCGCCACCTTCGCGGGGGTTTGACCGAGACAAACAGAGGGGCCTGTACTCAACACTCGCCACAGTTCTAAAGCGGAAAATTCACCAGTTTCTACGAGTCCGTGCCATAACAGAGGTAGCGCTAATTCCAAGCCGATCGCCCCTGGGGGACTATCCGCAAAAGCCACGGTTTTTTCTTCGTAAGTACGCGGATTGTGGTCGATCGCGATCGCATCAATCACCCCATCTTTCACAGCTTGAATTAAGGCTAATTGGTCGCTCAGATTGCCTAACGGCGGTTCGAGGTGTAAATTCGGATCGTAGGCAAACGAAGCAGTTAAAGCGTTCTTCCCGCCTGCGCCATCTTTGGTATTTCCTGAAATTGCGCCAACATTTAACAGCAAGTGCATCCAAGTCACACTCGCAGTCACCGGCAAACCGCGCGCTTTGGCATCTCGAATCAATTCCACGCTGCGGGCGGTTGAAACGCGCATGATGTGTACCGGAGTTCCCCCAGATGCCACTAACTCCAGGATTGTCGCCAAAGCCGATGTTTCTGCACTGGCGGGAATTCCTGGTAAACCCAAGCGCACGGAGACTGCACCTTCCCGCGCGGCGCCATTTCCGGCTAAAGTGCGATCGCACGGCCACAATGCCACGGACTTATTCAAAGGCTGGATATACTCAAGCAAACGCCTCACCAGAGCCGGATTAGACAGCGGGAAACCGTCGGCAAACCCCACCACCGGAGAGGAGGCAAGCTCCCCCAACTCGGCCATCTGCTGCCCTTTAATGCCCGCTGTCAGCGCGCCCCAAAAATACAAGCGCGGTAGGGAGGGCGACAAATTGCGGATATGTTGTTGCAACAAGGCTAAACCGGCCAAGTTGTCCACAGGTGGGGATGTATCGGGCAAAATTGCCACTCGCGTAAAACCGCCAGCCGCCGCAGCCTGCATTAAGGATTCGAGGGTTTCTCGTTCCTCAAAACCTGGTTCTCCGCTATGACTGTAGATGTCGGCTAATCCTGGCCCTAAAATTAGGCCTCGGCAATCCCGGACTTCTGTGTCGGCGGGAATTTCGGTGATGTTTTCTTCTATTGCTTGGATCTGATTTTCGGTAATTAGAATGTCAGCGGTGCGATCGATCTTTGAAACTGGATCGATTACTCTTATGTTTTGTAGCAGTTCGCGAGTCATATAGAAGGAAGAGGGAAGAGGGAAGAGGGAAGAGGGAAGAGGGAAGAGGGAAGAAGGAAGAGGGAAGAGGGAATAAAGGCCAAGGAAGAGGGAAGAGGGAAGAACGAACCGCGAAGACGCTAAGGACACGAAGGAAGAGGGAAGAAAGGCAAGGGTTTGTGCAATTGATGTTTGGTGGTTGCTATTAAAATTTAGACTTTTGTCCGGCGAAGCGTGGCGGAGGGTATTGGTATTGGTGTTAACTTAAGCTTTAAACGTGCGATCGATCTACTGTTTGATAATTAGGCCGGCCGATCCCCCCTTAGCTTGCCCCCTACTCCCCCTTAAGAAGGGGGGAACCGGAAGCAGTCAAAGTTCCCATGTTCTTAAAGAAGGTTAGGAATATTCTCAAAGTCCCCCTTTTTAAGGGGGATTTAGGGGGATCTAGACTACGCTAACAGCGAGATTGATCGAGGATTTTAGACTTAAGTTAACACCTGAAAAATTACAGTGCTCCGGCTGCTGTTTGGTCAAATACGCCGCCGCTTAAATGAGTTGTGATATTCATCGCCTGCAATACTGGCAAACCATCGGGGCCGTGGGGATAATCTATTACGCTAACGGCGCCGTTTCCTTGTTTGAATTTCCAGAAATGTTCGGGTTCTAAGTTGAATAGGTGGCAGAGAAGGGCTTTGTTGACGGCATCGTGAGCTACTACAATCCCGGTACCGCTAACTGATTTTACAATTTCTCGCCAAGCTGCGATCGCCCTTGTCGAAACTTGCTCCAAATTTTCTCCTTCTGGCATTTGCACGTTTTCAGGAGATGTTTTCCATTCTTCGAGCAAACCTGGATAGGATGCTTCTATTTCTGATTCAAATTTTCCTTCCCAAAGTCCGTGGCTAATTTCGCGCAATTCGTCGCGGAGTTCCAGTTGCAAATCGCCGTGATATTTCAGAATAATTTCGGCAGTTTCTTTCGGGCGCAGCATGGAACTGCTGATGGCAAAATCTAATTTTACATCTTTCAGAAATTCTGCGGCTTGCCGAGCTTGTTCGCGACCGTTATCGTTGAGAGGTACGTCAATTTGTCCTTGAAATTTACCTGCTCTATTCCAGTCTGTTTCGCCGTGACGCACTAGCAACAAGCGCGGGCCGCTGTGTCCGTCCCTCGGTTTGGGGAAGATTTCTCCGGTATGGGCGGTTAAATTTAGCGATTCTAATTGAACTGCAATTTTTGGTTTTGGCTCTGTTTGTTCATCGGCAGAGCCCAAATTGATGACACTAATTCCGCAATTTGATTGTTGAATTGATTGATAGTAATCTGGGGCGATTTCTGAAGCTGTGGCGATGAGGGCGCGGTTGATTCCGTTGTGACCTACTACTAGAATTGTACCTGAACTGTGGCGCGATATCAGCTCTTGCCAAAAATTGCGGGCGTTAGCAAAAATTGCCAATACTGGAAAGTGTTCGATTTCTCCTTCGGGGGAAGGGATTTTCATGGAAAATTTGTCGGGATGTTGTTGCCATTGCTGATATGCTTCGGGGAATTGGTCGATCGCCTCTTGACGCAGCATTCCTTCCCACAATGGCAAATCGATTTCCATCAATTTATCAGTTGGTTCGAGTTGTGGCGGATTTGTCAAGCGCGACAGGATGATTTCGGCGGTTTCTTTGGCTCGTTGCAGGGGACTTGTATAGGCGGCATCAAAGGTGATACTGCTCAGGATGTCGCCTACTTGGTTTGCGCCGGCGCGGCCTGCTTCTGTCAAAATTGATTTATCAAGGCGGCCTTGGATGCGACGTTCTTGATTGTAGGTGCTTTTGCCGTGACGGACTAAGATAATGCGGGTCATTCGATTTTAGATTTTAGATTTTAGATTTTAGCTAGGCAGACGGGAATCCCCACACTATACCGATCGAAGGTTAGTGTGGGATTCTCATGCGCGTGAGACGAGGATTCCACCTGTTCACAATCTCAAAGCTATGCTTTGAACCCTGGGCAGGTGGATTACGAGACGAACAAACTCTTATTCTACAGGTCTATCTTGCTCCTCAATGTATTTCTTTAATTGCTCAACCGTCACGCTGCCACAGGTCGCAATAAAATATCCATTTGTCCAAAAAACATCTTTCCAGTAAACTTTTTCAACTTCATCTACAAACTCTTTCCGCAAATAACGACTAGATACAGTCTTAAGATTGTTGATCAGCTTACTTGGTTCAGTTTGCGGTGTATATTGAAGCAACAAATGTACGTGGTCACGCTCACCATTAAATTCTACCAATCTTCCTTCCCATTTTTCCATCAAGTTCTTGAAAATATCCTCAAGCCTGGACAACATTGGATCGGTCAGAACTTTCCGCCGATATTTGGTTGTCAACACTAAGTGACACTTGAGATCGGAAACCCCTCTGGCTTTATGGATAAAATCTTTACTCACAGACTTGACACTAAACAACATCCTCTGATAAAGTAACACTAATCGATGCCTATCGGCTGTGATGTAATGAAAGCAACCTACCAGTACCAATTCTATCCCGACACCAATCAAAAGTTAACACTTAACCAATGGATCAGAATTTGCCGTTATTGGTACAATCGCCAATTAGGAGATAGATTCGATTGGTGGGAAAGAAACCGTACTGCCATAAATGCTTGTCCATTAATTGCTAGTATCTCTGCGCCCCGCGCGCAGCCCAACTACTACTCCCAAAAACAACAATTACCCGTCATCAAAAAAGACCTAGTAAAAGTCTTTCACAGTGGTGAACTATTGGACTTTAAGCAGGTAGATTCAACTATTCTGCAAGATGTCTCTAAGCGAGTAGATAAAGCCTTTGAGCGGTTTATCGTAGGAGACAGTAAAGGCGGGCGATCGGGTAAACCCCGATTCAAAACTGAAGCGAATTACCGAACGATGACTTTTTGTACGGCTAACAGCGATTGGATTAAGTTAGTTCGCAAGAACTGGTTTTACATCCGACTGCCAAAGTTGGGCATCGTAAAAGTTCGGATGCACCGCCCAATCCCTAATGGATTTACCATCAAACAAATTAGTGTAACTAGAAAATCTGACGGTTGGTTTATTCAAATAATGCTTGAAGACGCTTCAATTCCGCAGCTTATTCCTGACAAAGTTTCCCCAAGCTGGGACAACTCAATTGGGCTGGATGCGGTACTGCATGAAGATGTCTACCTAGCAACATCATCTGGCGAAAAGCTACCTTCGTTAAAACCACTTCGCAGAAACCAATCTAAATTAGACCGCATTTCAAAAAAGCGGAACAGACGGAAGCGCGGTTCTAAGTCCCGACGGAAATTAGCGAAAAAAGAAGCGAGACAGCACCAAAAAATAGCGCGTTCTCGCCAAGACTTTCATTACAAAACAGCCCACAAACTTGTCAGGTCAGGAGCTAAATTCTTTTTTCATGAGGATCTGAACTTAAAGGGCTTAACTAAACGGAATAAAGTCAAGCAAGATGATAAGGGTACTTACCTTCCAAACGGTCAATCAGCAAAATCAGGATTGAATAAATCTTGGTTGGATGCTGCATTCGGTCAATTTTTCAAGACACTGGAATACATAGCCGAAAAAGCTGGGTCAGTTGTCGTTCCGCAAAAACCTGCTTATACCTCAATGATTCTGTGCTATCGGAATGAAATCGTTTTCACCGATTGCGGTATGCGGAATTATTGGGATGAGCAGCATTCTTTAATAGTTGATCGCGATCTTAATGCCGCGATAAATTTGAAGAGACTTGGGTTGGGCATTTTCCCAAGTATAAAACGCCGTAGCGGGAATCTTTCTGTAGTAGGAACTATGGATGCCAGTACCGTAAAGGAAATTTTGCACACCCTTCATCGGGCTGCAAAGATGCCCACATCATAACTGTACTCAGTTTGACGTGGGAGTATGTCACCCTGTTACTGAGTCCGTGGGTGTTGGTGCGTACCTTTCCCACTCTTCGGGTGCGAGGCGAGTCAAAAAGATTAACCAGTGAGATTTTAGCAGGTGGCGGGATACTCTCGGCTGCAAAAGCCTATGATTAAAGATGGGAAAGACTTAGACACAGATTTGCGCGGGACGGAAAACTAGGAATGACACTGAAACGGATAATTTTAGGTATTTTAACGGCGATCGCGATCGCCCTGGTCGGTTTATCTTTACTTGCTAGTTGGAGTGAACCCCAAATCCAAAGCCGGCTGGAACTCTACCAGACCAATTTGCTGCTGCACGCCTCGGAGTGGGAAGGAGCAAATAATCAGGGTGCTAATTTAACTTCGGCGCGCAACAATATTATCGGTTCCGATCCTATAAATACGGCTTTGGCGCAATATCAAGAAGCACGAGATTCGACTCAACAAACTCTCGAAAAAAATCAATCTTCATTAAAAAAACTTCAGTCTGCCATTGCCTCTGTCTCTGAGGATAATACTCTGAATTTTGCTCAAAAAAAAGCAGTGGAAGAGTCGGTAAAACAACAGTCAGCGCTGCTAAATGAACTTGACTTGCGCCTAGGAATTTTGCAGGCAAGCAGCGGTAAAACTCAGGTGGAGCTCCAAACTTGGAAAAATTTACTTGAGCGCTACAAAACTGATATTGATTACGATTCTTCGGCTGCAACTGCTCAAGTTTTAACGGGAATTTGGAGCAATCCGCCTCAACTGCTGCCGGATGCTGAGCCACGCATTCAAAAGTCTTTGGATGGGTGGTTTCGCTATCGCGCTCTAGCACAACTTTACAAGCTGCAAGAACGTTCTAAAGAGCTGGTGGCGCTGCAAGCAGCAGAGCAAGTAACGGCTGAGCAAGCTATAGAAAAGTTGGCAATTGTTGTTGGCGTTCCGGCTATATCTCTTTGTATCGGCACGATTTTGCTGGTTGGTTTGAGCGTGCAGTGGCTGTTGCAGCGCCAGCAGTTAGATAAGGCAGGTTCGGGGCCACTGTTGGCGCGCAATGCCAGCTTGACTTGGGATGTGCCTTGGGATGGCGAGATTGTTTGGCAGGTGCTGGTGGTCGGCTTTTTCTTTGTCGGGCAAATCTTGATTCCCTATTTTTTACTGCCAGTTTCTCTAGCTGTTCTTAAACTGAGCCCTGCTACTTTTGACGGGCGCGAAAAGGCTTTTTATATCTTTGCTACTTATTTGTTGCTGTCGGCTGGCGGGCTTTCGGTACTGTATTTTTCTGTCAAGTCTTTTTTACCTTTACCTGATGGTTGGTTTCGGATTGATTGGCGGGGAAATTGGTTTTTGTGGGGCTTTGGTGGCTATTTTGTAGCTTTGCCTTTGGTGGTTGTGGTGTCGCTGATCAATCAACAATTATGGCAGGGACAAGGCGGCAGCAATCCGATTTTGCCGATCGTCCTTGAAGGTAGGGACAACGTGGCTCTGGCGGTGTTTTTCGGCACTGCTGCGATCGCCGCTCCGGTTTTTGAGGAAATCGTGTTTCGGGGCTTTCTACTGCCTTCTCTGACTCGCTATTTGCCTGTTTCTGGGGCGATCGCAGCTTCGGCTTTTTTGTTTGCGGTGGCTCACTTGAGTGTCTCTGAGATTCTGCCTTTGGCGACTTTGGGCGCGGTGTTGGGGTTTGTGTACACGCGATCGCGCAATCTCCTCGCCCCCATGCTTCTCCACAGTCTTTGGAATAGCGGAACTCTCCTGAGTCTGTTTCTTTTGGGCGGTGGCGCAGGTTAATTCGGGCGGTTGTTAATAATTGTGAATAAACCGGGCTTTTGTGACATCTATCGGCATTGTCTGCTGAGGTGGAATTTGGCGATCGCCCGGTTGCCAACTTTAACGGAAAAACTTGTTTTAACATGGAAGTAATATCTTGTAGGTCGATCGATGTCAGGTTAGCCCGGGCGATCGCACCCAACCGAGCGTGACCATTCTGCTAATTTTTATGTTAAATTTAAGTAAGGATGAGGTTTCAAACCCAATGAGCAATTTCAACAGCCACAAGTTAGAGAGAACGCCAAGTTGGATGCGTTTCGCACCCTACGCAGCCCTAGGCATTTTAATATTTTCTTTCAATTCCGGTAGCGAACTCAATTATTTCTTGAGAGGCTACTCAGTCATTCTACAGGCTCAAGCCGGTATAGTTCTGCTGTATTTTGCGATGTCCAAGTTTCGCAAAAACCCAAATAAATGAGTAAAAATTAGTAATATTGCTTGCCTCGATCGCATTCGTTGTCGATCGCGTTCGTTAAAGTAAAAAACTGGGGAAAGGGAAAAATGGTAAAAGATAAAACCGTAGCAGTTGTGTTAGCTTTCTTTATCGGAGGTTTCGGAGGTCACAAATTTTATTTGGGCAACAATGTAGCAGGAGTATTTTATTTGCTCTTTTCCTGGACATTAATTCCCTCACTGATCGCATTTTTCGATTTTATCGGTCTGCTGCTGATGTCGGAACAAGCTTTTCAGCTACAGTACAATGGCGGAATGTTGCCGTCTGGGTATGCCCTCAGAGGTGCAAAAGATGTCACAGGGGCGATCGCAGAATTGAAAGGACTTTACGATATGGGCGCAATTACCGCCGAAGAATATGAAGAAAAACGCCAAAAACTGCTGCGGGAATTGTAATTTAGAAGTTCGGCCACGGATTGTGTAACCGATTTAACAGATTTAACGTATCTAAGCAAGAATGGAAGCCACTATCAAAAGGCTGGGATTTAAACAAGAGTCAAAGATAAACCAATACGCTTCAGTTAAGCCCGGAGATCCCCCCTAACCCCCCTTACAAAGGGGGGGACAAGATATTCTCAAAGTCCCCCGACTATCAGGGGGATTTAGGGGGATATCCGGGGAAGAAACATTTTTAAGTGAACCGTATTGAAATCTAAAGTCGATAGAGGATAGAACTAAAGTGTCTCAAGAGTTATACTGGCTGCGTCAAACTCCAAACTGGGTGTGGTATTCTTTTATTCCCTACTTCGGCGGATTGGCGATCGCCTATGCAGGGCAAAAAACAAATATTCGCAGTTGGATGGGATGGGGTGTTTGCTTTACTTTAGCAGCACTAGCGCTATCTTCTTCAGCTAATTTCGGCACCCTCGTTTGGATAGCTCAAATTGTCACAGCCTTTTCTTTGAAAAAACGCTATCTGATCAAAACCGCACCCAGAGGCTTGCTGGTTCCTGCAACTGCGACAAATGCCGAAGAACTAGCCAACGTGCGCGGCAAAATAGATATTAACGAGTGCACCAAAGATGATATGGTCAAAATCTTGGGTTTGCCGATCGTCTACGCTAACGATATTGAATCTTTGCAAAACGAAGGCTACCTTTTTACCCACGCCGAAGAGTTATCGGAAATCGCCGGAGTTCCCGAAAGTCACGTCAGACGCATCGCCCCGATGATTTGCTTTAGCTACAATTATCAAAAAGAATCCCAATTTACTTGGAAACGGTTAAATATTCTTTCGCCCGAAGAGTTGATCCAAAGCGGTTTAGATCGGGTTGTGGCTGAAACCATAGTTAGAGAAAGGCAGATCAAAGGCGCATACAAATCAGTTGTTGATGTCAAGCGGCGGACGGGACTGCCTTTTGATTCATACCGCCATATTTGTTAGTTTGCAGTTTTCCTAATATAGCTAGTCGTAGGGTGTGTCGCTATCACAATTTTTAGGAAAAACAGACAATCTCAATAGCAACGCACCTCGGATATTGAATGAACCTAGAGTCGTAGGGTGTGTCGCTATCGATTATCTTTAAAAAAAACCGACAATCTCAATAGAGACACACCTCGGAACTTGAATGAACCTATCAGTGTGTGAGGTGCGTCGCCATGAGATTCGCAATTAAATCCGAGAGATTAAAAATGGCGACACACCCTACGAAGACTTAATGTTATGCGGATGCAGTAGAACAAGCAAGTGCTGAAACTGAATTGTCGATAGAGACGTTTCCGCAATTGTCCGTTTATACTTCTACTGAGGTTCTAGATTCCAACTTTTTGCCAGATGAAATAATCTCAAAGTAGCATAGTGTGAAAACCCGATCGCCAGATCGTAATTAATCCCATATCAAAAAATATAATACCCAGATTTCCGACAACTTCTCCCAAGTCAGGGATCTAAAAAATTGTGGACTAGACAATGCTTGGAATATTGGTGCTATTCTACAGAATTATTAAAATGCAAAACGACACAACAGCAGATTACCCCTAAAATCACACTTATGTCTGACTCTCCTCCATCCCAAACTCCCCCAGAAACCGCAGCAGACAGTCCTCAAGCAGACAGCCGCAGTGCCAAAACTCGGCAAATGTTGGGTATGAAAGGGGCTGCTAGCGGGGAAACTTCCATCTGGAAGATTCGCTTGCAACTGATGAAACCGATTACCTGGATTCCCCTGATGTGGGGCGTGGTGTGCGGGGCGGCTTCTTCGGGAAACTATGTTTGGAATTTAGAGAATTTTGCGATCGCCTCCGCTTGTATGTTGATGTCAGGGCCTTTGCTGGCTGGCTACACTCAAACTTTGAACGATTTTTACGATCGCGACATCGACGCCATTAACGAGCCCTACCGTCCAATTCCGTCGGGGATTATCTCGATTCCCCAAGTAGTTACCCAAATTTTGGTATTATTAGCCGCAGGCATTGCGGTGGCCTATGCTCTAGACTTGTGGGCTGGTCATGAATTCCCCATCATGACTGTTTTGACTCTCGGCGGTGCATTTTTGGCTTACATCTACTCTGCACCACCGCTGAAACTCAAGCAGAATGGCTGGTTGGGAAATTATGCCCTAGGTGCTAGCTACATTGCTCTGCCTTGGTGGGCAGGTCAAGCTTTGTTTGGTACACTAGATCCCACCATTATGGTTTTGACGCTGTTTTACAGTTTGGCAGGACTGGGAATTGCGATCGTAAATGATTTCAAAAGTGTCGAGGGCGATCGCCAATTAGGGTTAAAATCTTTGCCAGTGATGTTTGGCATCGGCACCGCAGCCTGGATTTGCGTGTTGATGATCGACATATTTCAAGCAGGCATTGCAGGCTACCTGATCGGCATTCACCAAAACCTTTACGCTGTCATTCTCCTGCTGTTGATCGTTCCCCAAATCACTTTTCAGGATATGTACTTTTTGCGTAATCCCCTGGAAAATGATGTTAAATATCAGGCAAGTGCTCAGCCTTTCCTGGTACTGGGTATGCTGGTAGCGGGTTTGGCACTGGGCCATGCTGGTTGAGAAAAATTTTGAGTTGGCAATTTTGAGTTAAATATTTTTAACCAAAAATAAAAAACTCAAGATTATGCACAGTTTTCTTGAAGAAAAAATGTCAAATTAAAAATTAAAAATTGAAGGGGGTTAGCCTTTTTAATTTTTAATTTTTAATTTAAATTGATGAGGTTTGAAGGTCTGAACGTGTCAGAATTTTTCTCAAATATCAAGGATAAATTGAGTAAAGTCACTAAGGGAGTAGGCGATAATTCCGATCTAGAATCGCCAAATGCTGCCAATAGCACCGGGCTAAACTCATCGCAATCCCCGCCTGAATTGTCGGGGCGGATAACTGGTGAGCGATCGGAGTATGTGATATCAGAAGATGCTGAACCTCCAGAAGAGTCAGAATTAGCATCAGAATATTCCGACTCAGAACAGGATGAATTTCCCATAGTCAAGCGCGATTGGGAAGGCTTGAGGCGCTTAATAGTTTGGTTGGAAATTGAACCTCAAGTTAGCAGCTTGCAAGAAAAAGGCAAGAGATTGTTGGGGCCGGGCTTGAGTTTGCTGGGAACTAAATTACCAGAACAATCTCATAGTAGCGAGTTGCCGGAAAGTATTGCACCGCCGAATACCAAACTGCAAATAAATACCGAACTACAGGAAAGTATTGCACCGCCAAATACCGAACTGCAAATAAATACCGAACTACAGGAAAGTATTGCACCGCCAAATACCGAACTGCAAATAAATACCGAACTACAGGAAAATAGCGCACCGACAAATACCGAACTACAGGAAAGTATTGCACCGCAGGAAGATAGCGCACCGCAGAAAAATACTAAAAAATGGATCTCCCGCCGCCCGAGATTTTGGATAGGTTTAGGTATTCTCAGTATAGGAAGTGGCGCTTTAATCTACGGTTTGTGGATTTTATATACCTTAGACAAAGGTTTGCCGGATGTTAACGATTTGTCGGCTTTTAACCGCGACGGGACGCTGACAATTAAGGCTGCTGACAATACGATTTTGTTGCAGTCGGGGCCGGCAACTAGAGATAAGCTGAAACTGAAGGAAATTCCCGAACTGTTGACTAAAGCTTTTATTTCGATAGAAGACCGCCGTTTTTACGAACATCGCGGGGTGGATTATCAAGGTATTGTGCGATCGATCGCTTCAAATGTGATAGCCAGAGATTTGGTGCAGGGCGGCAGTACAATTACCCAACAATTGGCCCGCGTGGTTTTTCTCAATCAGGAAAGAAGCCTTAAGCGGAAGGTTCGGGAAGCTCTTTTAGCTCAAAAAATAGAGCGGGAGTTGACCAAAGAACAAGTCTTAGAAAGATATTTAAATCTGGTTTATTTGGGCTCAGATGCTTATGGAGTGGCGGATGCAGCTTGGGTTTTCTTTAGCAAACCAGTCGATAAATTAACTTTGGCAGAGATGGCAACTTTGGCGGGTTTGCCGCCGGCCCCGAGTGAATATTCGCCTTTGGTAAATCCGAATATTGCTAAGGAACGCCGCAATATTGTGCTGCAACAAATGCAGGAAGCGAAGGTAATTACAGAGGCTCAGGCGAAGGAAGCCCAGGCGGAACCGATAAAAGTAAAACAAAGTCAGCCGAAACGATTTAAAGTAGTCGCGCCTTATTTTGCTAGTTACATTCGCAAGGAATTGCCGCGCTATGTTTCTAAGGATGCTTTGGAATCGGGCGGCTTGACTGTCGAGACGACGGTGGATTTGAAGTGGCAGAAAATAGCGGAAAAAGTTGTTAAAGATGCGATCGAGGTTGATGGCCGCCGTCAGGGTTTTGAACAGGCGGCTTTGGTTTCAATAGAGGCTAAAACAGGGGAAGTTAAGGCTTTAGTCGGTGGCGGAAGTTTTAAGGAAAGTCAGTTTAATCGCGCTACCCAGGCTTTGCGCCAGCCCGGATCGACGTTTAAAGGGTTGGTTTATGCGGCGGCTATGGGGGCGGGTTTTTCGCCTTACGACAGCTATGAAGATGCGCCAATTATTATCGACGGCTATCAACCGAATAATTACGGGAAAAAGTTTAGCGGTTGGCGATCGATCTCTGATGCTTTGACGAGTTCGGTAAATGTCGTAGCTGTCAGGGTGTTGATGGATGTCGGGTTTGAACCGGCAATCAAATTAGCCCACGATATGGGAATTAAGTCTAAATTAAGTCCGATTTATTCCCTGGCTTTGGGTTCGTCTGAGGTGAATTTGCTGGAGTTAACTAATGCTTACGGTACTTTAGCGTCGGAAGGTAATTTTATTGAAGCGCACGGAATTACTAAGGTGATTAATCAGCGGGGAGATGTGATTTATAAGGCTGATTTTAAACCGAAGCGGGTTTTGGATAAGGATAGTGCGGCAATTACTACTTGGATGTTGGAGGGTGTCGTGACTGGTGGTACGGGCGGGCCTGCTTCTTTGGGCGATCGCGCTGTAGCTGGTAAAACTGGTACTTCGGAAAAGGTGCGGGATTTGTGGTTTATCGGTTACATTCCGCAGGTGGTGACTGGGGTTTGGCTGGGGAATGATGACAATTATCCGACGGGGGGAACTAGCGGTACTGCTGCTTACAATTGGCGCGATTTTATGAATCAAGCTGTGAAGGGAATGCCGGTTCAGGAGTTTCCGAAGTTACCTAAGTTGGAGGGCCGCAAAGGCAGTATTAAGGCGAAACCCGTCGAACCGAAGGAGATTATTCGAGGGATGATTATGAATGACGATGGTGCGATCGTGCCTTACAATCCCAATCCCGAGCCCAAACACCGGGAACCGGCGTATCAAGAACCAGCTTATCAAGAACCAGCTTATCAAGAACCAGCCTATAAAGAGCCTGCTTATCAAGAACCAGCTTATCAAGAACCGGAACGTTATCAAGAACCGAGATATTAAACTCTTAAAGAAGACGGCGGTTGAAACCGCGTCTATACAAACAAAACCCGCCTCCGCGGGTTGAATTCTTCTTAATCTCGCTTGAGTTTCACCATAAAAAAGCCATCCATAAGAAGACGGCGGTTGAAACCGCGTCTATACAAACAAAACCTGCCTCCGCGGGTTGAATTCTTCTTAATCTCGTTTCAGCCGCACCATAAAAATCCATAAGAAGACGGCGGTTGAAACCGCGTCTATACAAACAAAACCCGCCTCCGCGGGTTGAATTCTTCTTAATCTCGCTTGAGTTTTACCATAAAAATCCATAAGAAGACGGCGGTTGAAACCGCGTCTATACAAACAAAACCCGCCTCCGCGGGTTGAATTCTTCTTAATCTCGCTTGAGTTTCACCATAAAAATCCATAAGAAGACGGCGGTTGAAACCGCGTCTATACAAACAAAACCCGCCTCCGCGGGTTGAATTCTTCTTAATCTCGCTTGAGTTTCACCATAAAAATCCATAAGAAGACGGCGGT
>NZ_JAHREU010000004.1:134557-137411 GCF_020883145.1 Microcoleus sp. CAWBG27 | reverse complement strand
TGAAACCGCGTCTATACAAACAAAACCCGCCTCCGCGGGTTGAATTCTTCTTAATCTCGCTTGAGTTTCACCATAAAAAAGCCATCCATTTGATGCTTGTGCGGCCAAACTTTCACCCATCCTTCCGGTGACGGCTGAACGGGTAAATCAATAGTTGGCGGTTCGATTTGCCAGTTAGGATTGCTATCTAAGAACGATCGCACAACCTGTTCATTTTCCAAAGGATGAATCGTGCAAGTTGCGTAAACTAAGACGCCGCCGGACTTGACAAATGTCGCTGCATTTGCTACTAATTCCGATTGCAGTTGGGATTGTTGTTGAATATTTTCGGGAGTGTGCCGCCACCGGGCGTCAGCGCGTCGGTGTAGGGTTCCGAGGCCCGAACAAGGTGCGTCTAATAATACTCTGTCTGCTAGGTTGATAAATTCTGGGAAGTGGCGGCTGTCTCCGGTATGAATTTTAATAGATTTCATCTGGAGTCGATCGGCATTTTCAGCAAGTTTTTTTAGTCTGCTAGCGGTTTTATCGCAGGCGTAAATAGTGCCTGTATCCTGCATTAATTCGGCGCTGTGGGTGGTTTTCCCTCCCGGTGCGGCGCAGGCATCGATGATGGTTTCCCCCGGCTGTGGATCGAGTAAATGGGTGACTAATTGAGCGCTGCTGTCTTGGATTGTCCACCAACCTTCGCTATATCCGGGCAGGTTTTGAATTGCGCCGGTGCTGCCATTTAGTCTTAATGCTTGGGGTAAATGGGGGATTCTGCTGGTTGAGATGTTTTGGGATTTGAAGGCGGTTTCGATTTGGGCGATCGAGCTTTTTAAGGGATTGATTCTGAGGTCAATTGTGGGGGATTGGTTGAACCATTCGCAGAGTTGTTCGGTTTCGGTTTCGCCTATTTGTTCGTTCCACAATTCTACTAACCAGTCGGGAAAGCTGTGGAGAATTCCGAGGCGTTGGACTGGGTTTTCTGGTAATTTTAGGGGATTCAAACCCCCCCTAGCCCCCCCTTGGTAAGGGGGGGGATTAGAAGTGGTTTGAGTGTCTGGTTGTTGAGGGGAATTAGGACTACTCTTAGCCCCCCCTTGGTAAGGGGGGGTTGGGGGGGTTAAACGGATATATTGCCGCAGCAAGCCGTTGACAAAACTGCTGAGTCCTGATAATTTGTTTTCTTTTGCTAGTTGAACCGTGGTATTGACGGCGGCGGAGGGGGGAATGTGGTTGAGATATTGGAGTTGATATAGGCCTAAATGTAGGATTGTACGTAGATCTGGCGGTTGTTGGGAGGATTTTTTGGTGGCTAGTTTGTCGATGATGAAGTCGATCGCGCGCATTCTCCTGACGCTACCATAGACTAATTCTGTGACTAAACGGCGATCGAGGTCGTTGAGTTGAGAGTTGCGTAAAGTGCGATCGAGGGCGGCGTCTGCAAATGCACCGCGACGGTGGACTTCGCGGAGTGCGAGAAAGGCTATTTGGCGGGGATTTTGCATAGTGTAAGATATGGCGGCCGAGAAACCGGGTTTTTTACGATAATACTTGGTTACAGCCCGCAAATTCGATAAAAACCCGGTTTCTGACTACTCGCTACAAAAGTCTCAAATGTCCTCTGGATTTATGCCCATTTCTCGGAGTTTTTCTGAAAGGCGATCGGCTTTTTGCTGTACCAACTCTTTCTCCTGTCTTTCTTGTTCCATTTGTCTCGACAACTCCACATAAGACAAAAACTTCAATCCGTCAGGACGATAAATTTCCAAGTCTCCTGATGCAGTTTCAAAACGGATTTCCAAACGCGGACTTACCCAACCCTCGATTGATTCAATATAGTTGAGTTTTCCCTCACTTCGCAGCCAACCTATTAACTCATTATCCTCTGGACTGTAGACATAATATTCTTCGACTCCATAATCCTCGTAGAACTTAAACAGCTTAAACATGGCTCCCATGCGGTTTCCAGGGGAGAGGATTTCAAAGACAACTTGCGGCGCGATATTATCTTCAAGCCACTGTTGGTAGGAACCTCTGTAACCTTTTGGTCTACCAAAGACTACCATCGTATCAGGTGCTTGGCGGGTTTTGTTATCTCCTTCGACGGGATACCACAGCAAATCACCTGCTACAAAGACATTTTCGTTGTCTTTGAATAAGGCATCTATGCCGCCTTGAATGGTTACGATTAATTGGAACTGTTTGGTATTGTCAGACATGGGTTTTCCGTCGCTGTCTGGGTAGATGATTGCTGGCAAAGTTTGAGTGGGAATTGTTGCTGTCATGGGGATGACTCCATTGCTAGTAGCATCAATTTCTATTTTATACCTATTTCAACAAAACCCGGCGGTTGAAACCGCGTCTACACAGACAAAACCCGCCTTCGCGGGTTGATGAAACCCGGCGGTTGAAACCGCGTCTACACAGACAAAACCCGCCTTCGCGGGTTGATAAAATCCGGCGGTTGAAACCGCGTCTACACAGACAAAACCCGCCTTCGCGGGTTGATAAAATCCGGCGGTTGAAACCGCGTCTACACAGACAAAACCCGCCTTCGCGGGTTGATAAAATCCGGCGGTTGAAACCGCGTCTACACAGACAAAACCCGCCTTCGCGGGTTGATAAAATCCGGCGGTTGAAACCGCGTCTACACAGACAAAACCCGCCTTCGCGGGTTGATAAAATCCGGCGGTTGAAACCGCGTCTACACAGACAAAACCCGCCTTCGCGGGTTGATAAAATCCGGCGGTTGAAACCGCGTCTACACAGACAAAACCCGCCTTCGCGGGTTGATAAAATCCGGCGGTTGAAACCGCGTCTACACAGACAAAACCCGCCTTCGCGGGTTGATAAAATCCGGCGGTTGAAA